>CAZPHK010000004.1:61129-64749 GCA_964586015.1 uncultured Acidobacteriota bacterium
TAAGAGCATAATAAAAGTGCAGAACGGCCGGCAGTATGCCGTATACGATCTTTGTTCCTTTTCTTTTGTATTCGTTCGCTTTGGTCAAGTCTATGGTTTCTTTTACGAAGCAGCCCAGCAATTTCCTGATGCCCTCCAATTCCAGGGCAAAGTGTTCGGGGAGACGTTCCTGAACGGCGAATCTCACATCCTCCTCGGTCAGGCCCAGCTTTTCGGACGCTTTCCGCCATTCGGGGAGATAGCGGGCCATTTCCTCCTCCTCGAAGCCGGTCAGCCTTAGAAATTCCTCGTATACATTTTTTATCGCCATGATCAATTCCTGCTCTGTTTGAGGGATGCAATAAAGCTCTCTACGCGGGTTGTTAAAGGTCCTACGGCCTCTCT
Organism: uncultured Acidobacteriota bacterium; assembly: GCA_964586015.1. Classification (GTDB taxonomy): domain Bacteria; phylum Acidobacteriota; class UBA6911; order UBA6911; family UBA6911; genus UBA6911. The sequence goes on from CAZPHK010000004.1 coordinate 61,514, forward strand.
TGAATACTCGTACGAGGATTCAAGCTTCAGGAAAGGAATATTCATTTGATGCATTGCCTTGGAGATTATGGAGCATTCCAGATCGTATATTTCCTCAAAGGACAGCTCATACCATATCACGCCGTCGATGCTGAAATCATTTATGAGTCTTTTAATATATTCGATTCTTTCTTCCCAGGCCGGTTGGAATATGGAAGGAGGCGTCATTACCGAATAATAGGTGTCCGCCAGACTTCCCAGCGGGTCGCCGTTCGTTTTTGTGTCCCCGGGGCAGTGCCTGATTCCTTCGTCCAGAAACTCGGCAGCTATGACTCCCCCCGAGTCTTCAATCAGCTTGGGGACTACATAATCGCCGACACCCACGACGTGTCCGGCCAGAAGTATCCTTGGCGCGTCGGCGGAGAAGGCGCTTTTACGTTTTTGCAGATCCCCGTACAGGACGTTGAGCTTTTGGATTAATACGTCGGGATCGCAGTAGAAGGTAGCGTGATTGAGGCGAATGAAGTCGTCTCCGCTTATGGACGGTGGCTGCGCTTTTCTCAACAGGCTGATCCTGTTTAAAAGGCTTCTTACCTTATCCATGGATTTCATGGATTCCCTGAGCTTTTCTTCGGAAATATCATTGCCGCTGAGGTCCTCCAGCGTCTGCTTCAACCGGACGAGCCCTTTGTAGTAGTATTCCCGGGAGATCGATTTCCTCCAATCCGGCGGAACGCCCAGTCGCACGGTCGGCAGTTTGAAATATTCAAATAAATCAGCCAGCCTCGATTCGTGACAATCGCTGCATTGCACCACTATGAGGTCCAGCAGGGGGATAACAGGGTCTATGCCCAGAAGGTGGTATCCGATTTGGGACCTGGAATACGGACTCATGAAACGCAGCATATAAGGTATTACCGCGTCCGGGGGTTCCGGCTGCCCTCCTCTGCAGAGCAGGCAGGGCTGTGCTCCCGATGCGGATATCAGCTCCTCCGGAACGAACCTGCCTACGTATCCGATTATTTTGGTCCCCTTATCCTTCTGCTTCTTTAACTGTTCCGGTCTGGTCCGGACAATTTGGGCCAGATCTTCCAGTATGTCCATGCTTTCCGTCCTGTTCATTTTGAATAGAAGAACTCCGTTTAAATCCACGACCTGTGTAACAGACTGTGCCGGCCGGGACATTTCTCAGGTGTAGAAATTAATGTTTAAGGTTTCCCGTAGAAAGACCTTTAACTGGAAACGATGCCGATATTATACGAGAAACGGGCGTCGTTGCCTCTTTCAATGTTTACAGGAAATTAAAAGGAAATCAGGAACAGGCCAGCAGGGCTCTTTTCACCATTGTTTTGGCAATCTGGATCTTCCACTTGTTCCTGTCTCCGGGAAGCGCCCGGGCTGACTGGACCGCCGCAACGCCTGCCGCCTCGGCGCTTTCCTCGTTGATCTTTTTACCCTGGATATATTCCTCGGCCGCCGTTGCCCTGTAGGGTTTGTTGTAGACGGCATTGAGGCATACGCGGGCAGTGCCGTCGTGAACCGAAGCGGCGCAGTTGACGATTGGAAAGTCGATCGATTTCCGAATGGCGAATTTGATGAAAGCGCTCTTGGATCCGGCTGCAGGTTTGGGAATCTGGATTTCGGTGACGATTTCATCGGGATTCAGAACGGTGGAGCCGGGGACAGCCATGTCCCAGAAGTTTTCCGCTTCAATCACCCTTTTATTTGTTTTTATTTTGGCGTTGAGGGCAACAAGAGCCGGCGCCGTGTCGCTGGGATTGACGGCGAAACAGGAATTTATCGGCCCGAAGATGGAATGGTACCGGTTGTCTCCCCGCATGGCATAACACTGCCGCCCCCCTTTCCGGACGCAGTTGAACCGGTTGTCCGGAAGACGGAAGTACCAGCATCGGGTCATCTGGCAGATATTGCCGGCGAGGGTGCCCATTTCGCGGATATGCGGTGTTGCCGTCCGATGCGCCGCTTCCGCCAGCGCGGCGTAGCGGGTTTTGACCGGATCGTTTTTCGCGATATCTTCCAGCCGGGTCAACGCGCCGATCCGGAGCACGGCGGCGTCTTCTTTTATGTATTCCAGTCCCGGGATGTTCTTTAGATTGACAACGACCTCAGGATAATCAGGCAGTATTTCAAACCTCATTGTACCCAGAAGATCCGTTCCGCCCGAGAGTGCCGCGGCATTTCCTGCACGTAGAATCGAGGCTGCTTCGTCGACGGTTTTTGCATCGATATGCGTGAATTTTTTAATTGTTTTCATCGGAGGCTCTCATTTCTATTAAGGCTGACTCTATTAAGTTGTTCCGTAATCGGTTAGGCCTTCTTGAGTTCCCGGGCGGCCTGTAAAACGGCTGGGGGGTGCTGTTGGTACGTGGCGCACCGGCAGAGATTGCCGCCGAGCGCATCACGGGCATCCGCCTCCGTGGGATTGCTGTTTCGATCCAGGAGCGCCTTGGAAGTGCATACGAATCCCGGAGTGCAATAGCCGCATTGAAAAGCGTTGTTGTCGATATAGGCCTGGATTATGGGATGTCCGGATTTTGCTATGCCTTCCGCGGTTTCGATATTGGCGCCGTCGCATTCGCATGCCAATGTGAGGCAGGACAAAATGGGACGTCCGTTCATGATTACGGTGCAGGATCCGCATGCTCCGAGGCCGCCGCACCAGTCCTTGGGAGAAGTGAGACCGATCTCATCGCGAATCAACTGGCGCAAGCTCCAGTTAGGCTCGACCGTAAACCGGTATTTATCGCCATTTACAGTCAATTCTATGGTTCTTGCCGCTTCTGTCTTAATTCCGCTGACGGTGGAGCTGCCCCCGGATTGTGTGTCCGCGGTCTTATCCTGTGTCGATGCCTGGCTGGAGGATGCCGCGATAGTGCCGATTGCAGGCGCACCCATCGCAAGACCCGCATCCTTAAGGAAGGTCCTGCGGGATACATTCCCGGTTGCCTTCTTTTTAATATTTTCCGGTTTTTTTTCTTCTGCCATTTCGCTGACTCCGTTCAATTTCGGGATTTTACTTCGATGGAATCCCATTTCCCAAGAAATAACAGCACAATGCGTAATTACGACACCGACGGGCGGTATGTTGCGCAGCTTTTTGAGAAACCATTTGATTTTATCATAAACGGACAGACCGGATTATTTGGGGCTGTATGGATATTGTCAAGAATAAACCGTAGGGGCGAACCTTGTGTTCGCCCCCAGACGATAGGCAAGGGCTCTGGAACATATGGAGT
>CAZPHK010000004.1:64849-70251 GCA_964586015.1 uncultured Acidobacteriota bacterium
TGTTCCAAATCACTGAACATTTCCTGAATTCGTAGGGCGAACCTTGTGTTCGCCCCCAAAACGAGATGCAGTGTTTCCTCTCATAGACAGGTTTTGTCCATCCGGGGAATTTGTAGGGGCGAACCTTGTGTTCGCCCCCAGACGACAGGCAAGGGCCCTGGAACATATGGAGTTGTTCCAAATCACTGAACATTTCCTGAATTCGTAGGGCGAACCTTGTGTTCGCCCTCCCCTCGTGTTCCGGGTTCCTCCCGCTTCTTCGACGCAAGCCTCATTGACCCCTGCAGACCGGGGCCGTACAATTAAAAGTTTGGCCTGACTATGTTAAATAAAATAGTAGTGCGCGGTGCGCGCCAGCATAATCTGAAAAATCTTGATTTCGAGATTCCCCGGCATAAGATAACCGTCATTACCGGATTGTCGGGGTCCGGCAAATCCAGCCTCGCATTCGACACGATCTACGCCGAAGGGCAGCGTCGCTATATTGAATCCCTTTCGTCCTACGCGCGCCAGTTTCTGGAAAGGCTGGAAAAGCCTGAAGTGGACAGTGTGGAAGGCCTGTCCCCGGCAATCAGCATCGAACAGAAAACCACCAGCAGAAGCCCCCGCTCCACCGTAGGCACCGTTACCGAGATTTACGACTACATGCGCCTGCTTTTTGCATCCATAGGAAAACCCCATTGCCATATTTGCGGCAGGCCGATTTCACGCCAGAGCCTTGAAAAGATTGTCGATTTGATCCTGGAATATCCGGCCGGTACCCGGGTGGTCATTCTTGCGCCCGTTGTTCGCGACAGGAAAGGGGAATTCAAAAAGCTTTTCGAAAGCTATATCAAAAAGGGGTATTTGAAGGCCCGTGTGGACGGACGCATGTACGACCTGGAAGACGAGATCCGTTTAAATAAAAACCGCAACCATACCCTCGAAATAGTCGTTGACAGGATCCTGATAAAGGACGGGATACGGAGGCGCCTGGAATCTTCCGTAAAGACGGCCATGAAGCTGGCCGAGGGTCTTGTAACGGTTGCGGCTCTGGATGTGGAGGAGAGACTGTTTTCCGAGCGACAGGCGTGCATCGATTGCGGAGTCAGCATCCCGGCTCTCGAGCCCCGATCCTTTTCTTTCAATTCCTCCCATGGCGCATGCCCGAAATGCAATGGAATGGGAATACAACGGATAGCGAATCCGGAAAACATCATTCAGGATCCCGATCGTCCTGTTTCTTCTCTCGACTTCACATTTGATAACAACCGGATTGCCGGCTTTCTGCGCGAATCGCTCATGTATGTTGTCCAAAAGTCCGGGATCGATCCTGAAACTCCGTTCAGTAAGCTTCCTGCCGGACTCAGGAGAGCTTTCTTCTATGGAAACGACGGAACGACCCGGGGGGAGAGCAGAGGACACAGTCACGCCGGTCGGTTCCAGGGAGTTTGCCGGTGGCTCGAAGAGCTCTGCAATAATGAAGCCGATACGCGGTTCCGGGAAGAGTACGGGAAACTTTTCTCGATTCAGGACTGTCCCGATTGTACCGGTTCCCGTCTTCGCCCGGAGAGCCGGGCAGTAAAAATAAACGGGCTGGCAATTTCCGATTACGCCCGCATGCCGCTTGAGGAAGCTTATAAGGAATTCAGCCGAATCACGCTGACGGAACGGGAAACCAGAATTGCCGGGCAGGTAATGAAGGAAATCTGCGATCGCCTCGAATTTCTCCTGAATGTCGGCGTCGAGTATCTTTCTCTCGACCGCCCCGCCGCGTCCTTGTCGGGAGGAGAAGGACAGCGTATCCGGCTGGCGACGCAGATCGGGTCCCGGCTGCGGGGAGTGCTTTATGTGCTGGATGAACCCTCTATAGGCCTGCATTCTAGGGATAACGACCGGCTGCTGGATACGCTGGCCGGTTTGAGGGACCTGGGCAATACGATCCTGGTAGTGGAGCATGATGAAGAAACAATGCGCCGATCGGACTATATCGTGGACCTGGGGCCTGTGGGAGGCCGGGGAGGCGGCGGTATTGTGGCTGCCGGGTCGATTGAGGAAGTGATGCAATCCGGCGATTCCTATACGGGGAAATACCTGAAGGGGGAGCTTTCCATTGAATGCCCCGCCCGGAGGCGTAAAGAAAACGGCAAATGCATAACCGTCATAGGCGCCCGGCAGAATAACCTTCGAAATCTCAGGGTGGAGTTTCCGCTCGGATTGTTTATCTGCGTTACAGGAGTTTCGGGTGCGGGCAAGTCTTCCCTGGTGGATGATATCCTTTACAGGGTACTGTCGCGAAAACTGCACCGCGCAATGGCCGATCCCGGGCTTTACGATGAGATGCGCGGGATCGAACATCTGGACAAGGTGATCGAAATAGACCAGTCGCCGATCGGCAGAACGCCGAGATCCAATCCCGCAACGTATACCGGGCTCTTCACCCCGATCCGGGAACTGTTCGCCATGCTTCCGGAATCCCGGGTGCGCGGTTACAGGGCGGGAAGATTCAGCTTCAATGTCAAAGGCGGACGGTGCGAAGACTGCCAGGGCGACGGCATGCGCCGCATCGAAATGAGTTTTCTCCCGGACGTGCATGTTCTTTGCGAAACCTGCCGGGGTAAAAGATACAATCGCGAAACTCTGTCCGTGAAATATAAGGGGTATTCCATCGCGGATCTGCTTGAAATGAATATCAGCGATGCGTACGAGCTGTTGAAAAATCTTCCACCCATCGCACAGAAACTGCGAACGCTGAATGAAGTCGGGCTCGGATACGTCCAACTCGGCCAGCCGGCAACAACCCTTTCGGGCGGGGAGGCACAGAGGGTGAAGCTTGCGAAGGAGCTGAGCCGCCGTGCGACAGGACGTACCCTATATATACTGGATGAGCCGACGACGGGACTCCATTTTCACGATGTAAAAAAGCTGCTGGATATTCTGAACAGCCTGGTGGATCGGGGGAATACGGTCGTCGTCATCGAACATAACCTTGACGTAGTTAAAATGGCGGACCGGATTATCGATCTCGGCCCCGAAGGCGGGCGCCACGGCGGCAGAATCGTCGCCCAGGGAACACCGGAGCAGGTCGCCCGCGTCAAAGCGTCGGCGACCGGCAAAGCCCTCCGCCGCGTTCTGAACAACAGAAAGTGATTGGTTTTTGCAATCTTTAATTTTCAATCTTCAATCAACAGTATCTGATTGAAAATTAAAGACTGAAGATTAAAAAATATATTTTGGTATGAAAATCAGCGAAGTTTTTTACAGTATCCAGGGGGAATCTTCATTTGCGGGCAGACCCTGCGCTTTTATCCGTCTGGCCGGATGCGATCTCCGGTGCAGTTACTGCGATACGGAATATGCCTTTTCCGAAGGGACTGAGATGTCCGTTGCGGAAATTCTCAACAAGATTGAAGCTTTCCCCACTCGATTGGCCCTGGTAACCGGCGGGGAGCCGATGCTGCAGCTGTCGGTTCACGATCTGTTCCGCGGCCTGCTGCAGAAGAAATACGAAGTGCTCCTGGAAACGGGGGGGCATAGATCCCTGAAGGATGTCGATCCGCGCGTGCATAAGATTGTGGATATGAAGTGCCCTTCCAGCGGAATGGAAAAGCACAACGATTACGCCAACATCCTTCATTTGAATTCCTCGGATGAGCTGAAATTCGTAATCGGTGATCGTGAAGATTTTGACTGGGCCTGCGATGTAATACGGCGATATCAGGGAAGGCTTAAGGCAGGCGGCATCCATTTTTCGCCCGTTCTCGGGAAAGTGCCGTTTGGGGACCTGGCCGGCTGGATTTTATCCTGCGGTCTTCCGATCCGCCTCCAGCTCCAGCTTCATAAAATAATCTGGCCCGATATCGATCGTGGAAGATGAAAAACGGGGACATAATACTTTTTTCGCAGAAAAAAGTATTATGTCCCCGTTTTTAACAGGTGATGCATGAAGGAGTGGGAATTATACAAGCAGGTCCGCAGACGGGTAAAAGATGAAATTGGAGCCCTTGAAAAACCGGGTTCCTTCAGGATAGCTCTCTGTTATCCCAGCCCCTATAAGGTCGGGATGAGTTCTCTTGGGTTTCAAACCATTTACCGGGAAATCAACCTGCATCCTGGCGTATCCGCCGAAAGGGCGTTTCTTCCCGATGACCCTGAAGGATACAGGAAACGCCGCGTACCGGTTTTTACCTATGAAACTGAAACCCCGTTGGGGAATTTCCCCGTAGTGGCCTTTTCCATTGCCTACGAACTGGAGTTGACCGGACTGCTGGAAGTGTTGGATTTATGCGGTATTCCCGTACTCCGAAAGAACAGGACTAAAAAAGATCCCCTTATTGTCGCAGGCGGTCCGCTGACGTATTCGAATCCGGCAATCCTGGGGCCGTTCGTAGATCTGGTGATTCTGGGTGAAGGAGAGGAACTGGTTCATATCCTGATGGATGCCGTCAGGGGAACAAGCCGTCAGGAACTTCTTCCATATTTTTCACAGTCGCCGGGATTCTATGTGCCCGGATTATCGCCTAGCCTGCCTGCAATCGCGAAAGTGAAGGACGACCGCCTTCCGGCGTATTCCCGGATTCTTACAAAACAGGCTGTCTGGGCATCGATGTTTCTCATCGAGCCCGAACGCGGGTGCTCCCGCGAATGCGCCTACTGTGTAATGCGGCGCTCGACCAGCGGTGGGATGCGGCTGGTTTCAGCGGACAAAGTCTTATCCTTGATTCCGGAGCATGCGGTCAGAGTAGGGTTGGTGGGCGCCGCGGTGACGGACCATCCCCAAATAGAGCGACTGGCAGCAGGAATTGTGGCGAGCGGCCGACATATAGGCATATCGAGTCTGCGCGCAGATCGTCTTAATGAGGGCCTGCTGCGGATCCTGTGCCGGGGAGGGTATAAAACGCTTACAACCGCCTCGGACGGTTTCTCTCAAAGACTGCGAACCCGCCTCGGCCGAAAGACGGGCGAACACCATTTGTTGCGGGCGGCGGAAATGGTCTGCAGAACGGGGATGCAGCGCCTGAAGCTCTACCAGATGATAGGTCTGCCGGGTGAGACCATGGACGATGTGGATGAGGGCATCCGCTTTTCACTGGAGCTCGCACGTATCGCCCCGCTTGCCCTGAGTATTGCGCCCTTTGTAGCCAAACGGAATACCCCACTGGATGGTTCTCCATTTGAGGCGATTGTTTCGCAGGAGAGGAAGCTGTCCGCGATTCGTTCCGGTCTCAAGGGGAAAGTGGATGTGCGGCCCAGTTCCGCACGATGGGCCTGGGTGGAGTATATGCTGTCGCAGGGAGGCGAGAATGCCGGCCTGGCGGCGATGGAAGCCTGGGAAAACGGCGGCAGCTTCGCAGCATGGAAAAAGGCGTTCGCGGAAAAAACGTAGGGGCGTACCTAAAGATATTAAAGCGTCGTTGCACGTT
>CAZPHK010000005.1:0-7806 GCA_964586015.1 uncultured Acidobacteriota bacterium
GGAGATCACTCGCGTTGAATTCGCAACGTGCGGATGGTTTGTGAGACATGCCTGTTCTCCGAAAAAAGAGCCGGAGCGAAATTTGTTTTATATAATGTCGACGAAGAACTCCTTTTTTTCAATACCGGATTCACTAATTAATAAGGAATTCACATCGAGGTCCGGTGTTGCTAAAATTTATCCAAGGATCACAAGGTAGTCTAATCTGTTTTACCCCCCTCTAAAAGACAGCATTCCGGGAAAGGAGCGAAACCTATGGCTAAGATAAAACCAGGATGGCGGATTAAAGGGACCTACAATGAGTCATGTGCCTCGCAGGGTCATTGCCCGTATTATTTCGGGAGGCCAAGGGATGGTGGATGCAGATATTTCATGGTCTTCAGAATTACGGAAGGGAAAGTTAACGATGTTGACCTGTCCGGCATCACCGCGATTTATCAGGGCGATCTGCCCCACGCTACTTTCCAGGAAGTGTTGGAACGGGGGTCGAACGGCGGCATCTACATTAGCGATAACGCCACGCCCGAACAGCGCGGAGTACTCGAGACATTCGCAGTCAACAACCTCGGTGGTGTACTCATGAAGAAAAATTTCGGTATCAAATATGTCGATATTGATACTACAGCTAAAGATGACACAATCTATTTCAAAATGCCCTTCGGGGAGATGAAACAGGAATTGACGCAGGGCAGTGACGGAACCCCGGTACGGCTGGAGAACCAGACCCTGCCTTTTCTGAGAAACGTCAAAGCGGCGCATACGCCTTATTGGAAATATGATGATCATGACAGGCATTTTGATTACAGGGATCGTTGTGGAACGTGGGCCGATTTTGCGATGGAGGGGTAAAATAAAGAACATTGCCGTCCAAATTAGCGCGATTTGAAAATTTCGTTCCTTGATTTCTAAGGACTTTCACAATTCAAATCCTTAATATCTTAATAAGGTTTATCCTTGCAGGAAAAATGATGGTGAGGCCTGAGAGGCCGGCAATTAATAGGCCCGACCATAAGGCCGTGATTTAGATCGCATGGAAAATGAGCACTGAAAATGCGGCAAAGGGGCTTTAGCGTGAAAATCTCCTGGTAGGTGTGCCGTGGGAATTTCTAATGGAAGTATACGGCTGTTCAGAAATCTGAAATATCAGATTCCGAAAATGATGATTTTGGATACTTATAGTTTCGTTATAATAATCGAGCTCGGATACCTTAGGGAGGGTATGCTTCCGTGATCCCCTGTTTGTGTGATCCCGGGAATCGGTGTATTTAGGCGTGGATGCAAGACCTGCGACAGGAGAGATGCCTGACGGAACCGCGAAGAACGGAAACTTCCCGCCAGGTGAGCCGGGGGGCGCCAACTCATGCCCATGACGGCTGAGTAATGGATTTCATAAATGCGGCAATTCAGGGAACAGGAAAATTCTAATCAACCATGAAAGAATTTCTCGGCTCCAAACGAATTAAAGTATTCGGAGTTCCTATTGACCTTGGCACAGAAAAGCTCGGTGTTGATATGGGACCCACTGCCATCAGATACGCCGGCCTGTCCGATGCTTTTAAATTTAATGGCTTTGACCATGAAGACTACGGTGATTTGCCAATTCAGCATCCATCCGGCAAACATCCGAAAGAAACTATTAAATTTGTATCCGAGACTCTCGGCCGTCTGGTCGAGACGGCACTTTCCGAGGGGTTTTTGCCTGTAATATTGGGTGGAGACCATAGCGCTTCCATAGGGAGCATTGCGGGTGCGTCGAAAAATGCCCGGGAATTGGGTGTTTTGTGGCTTGATTTTCATCCGGATGCCAATACTCCGGAAACAAGCCCGAGTGGAAATATCCATGGGATGCCGGTAGCTATTTCCATGGGGCACGGGTATCCGGAATTGGTGAATTGTTTGGGATTCAAGCCAAAAGTAAAGCCTGCAAATATGTGCATAATCGGCGCCAAAGATATTGATGCCGGTGAGGCGGATCTACTCAAACAGCTGGGCGTAAGAATGTTTACGCTATTTGAAATTGCTCGATTGGGCATATACAAGGTCATGGAAGACGCCTTAAAGATACTGGAACACTGTGATGCCATCCATTTGAGTTTTGATGTGGATGTCCTGGATCCGATAATAGCCCCGGGGACCGGAATCCTGTCAAAAGGTGGGTTGTCATACCGCGAAGCTTTATATGTCATGGAAACTCTTGGGAAAGAGGCTAAGGTTAATTCGATCGATATAATCGAGGTCAATCCTCTGTTAGACGTCAAAAATACCACGGCTGAACTGGTGATTGAGTTGCTTCTGCTGTGCCTTGGCGGCTCCTTTGGGGATTATGAAAGAAAATACCTGATACATCAAAAAAACGCGTGACTTCAAAGTCGTTTATTCTGATTCTCCCTCATTAGCGTTTTCCTCTCGCATCAAAAGAGCGATGGGTTAATTATTAAGGCAATAGTACTTGCTTTATCGGAAGAGATGGGACACGGCTTTTGTTCCACCAACGTCCAGTATTTTCACGAATTGTCAAATCGGTAAGATCCATAAGCCTTTCATGCCTGATGCGGCGGATAGTCCGCCGGCAGGCTGTCCGTAAAGTCCGTTCCAGCCTATTTTCTTTGATTCCGTCAAGGATGGAAGGAGAAAAAATGCAAGGACATACCTCAATTTCAAGGTTATTGATCGGCTTCTGTATATTGTTGCTTGTTGCAGTATTGACGAATGTCGGTTTTGCACAGGAGCAGCAATTATTAAGAGTAACGGTTCTGCAGGTAAATCCCGGTATGCAGTTCGACAAAATTATAGATGAAGCAAATTTTTCCGAAAGGCCTGTATCTCCCGACCGCGTGCTGATAGGTTTGGGCGCCGGGCTGGTGCTGAGAATCGGAGCCGCATTGGTACGGGAATTGTCGGATGCCCCCAAGACCCGATAAATGGGTTTCGTATGAATCCCGGCAGGCCTGCCGGGATTCCATTCTGTTCCTCACTTTTTCTTTAGCGGGGAGATCCGAAGCACCCCTGAGAGGTTCTGCCGGGATCCAGCTAATTTCTGTATTGGGAATCCAATACATCCTGAAATGGCCGGGACGAATAATCCTGCCTTTGGTGACGGCAATCACAGCCCTGAGAGCGACTTTTCTGCAAAATTAATTATCCCCCGGTGAACTTACGTTGTGTACCCATTAGATGGAGAACAGGAGTCGTGCAAACGAATTGCGGCCTGTACAAACCAAAGCCTTATCTTCCCGCATACTCTTTTCAGCAACTGTTTCTGAAAAGGCTGGCTATCGGATGTATGGTTCTGACAGCCTTTTTTGCGGTCGCCGGGGTAATGCGGGATGCTTCCACGGATAAATCTACGGCATATCACGTAGCGCAGGGTTTCGTCGCGGAACGTCTCCTCCGGCCTTCGTCGGCTAAATTCCCGCCGAGGTCGACGTATGAGGTGACGGTCAAGTATCTCGGCCGGCAGCGTTATTATGTCGCCGGCTACCTTGATTCCCTGAACACTTTCAGCAACTGGCAGAGATCCGGTTACACTTGTGTTATTCGGTATATAGGTGCGGGGGAATGGACCTGCGAGAAAATCACCTTCGAGTAATCCGCTTGCACCCTTTGATGTTATACGGGAAGCGCGTGATATAATATTCTACCGTTATTTTGATCCATCATCTTTTCCTCAGGATTTTACAGACGGACCTTATTGCCGCATTCCCATTTAAAGGCGAAACCTGAGCCATACAAAAATTAATCGGCAATCCAGGATAATCCGATAAACAGTGAGGAGCGCCGTTGTGCCTTTAAAGGGGAGTGTTATGAAAACTTTATTGTCGGTCCTGTTTCCCGTGTTTTTCCTTTCTTCCGGCATCGCCCAGACGATGGGAACTGTCGAATGCAACGGAAAACTGGGAGTTTCTGCCTGGGAAAAACCGGACAGCATCGTAGTTGTCGAACACCTGGCCTGTGGAAGAACGCTTCCCGTTGTCGGGACAGAAAAAGGGTTCGTGAAGGTCCAGTTGGGAATACGGCTGTATGCCTACGTGAACGCGGAGAATATTCGACTGGTCGAAAACGCCCGCATTCCTGAAAAGCGCGTTCCGGCATTCGAGAAACAGGAAGAGTCTCTTCCCCGAAAGGTCCCCGCTGCGGCGCCGTCTCCTGATACTTCACAGCCGTCGCCCGAAGCGGCCAGGCTGCCGCTGGTCCAGTCCAGGCGTGACACTGTCCTGAAATCGGGGCTGGAGTTCGGCCTGGATTCTTCGTATATCAAGTACGAAGAGCCCGATTTCATGCAGGAAGAGGGAGTAACATTGAGCCTGTACGGCAGCTATACTCTGCGTCCCGAGGATTTTATGATCCGTCTTGAAGGCAGATTCGGATTCGCCGGTATGAGCTATTCGTCGCCTGTATCGGGCGAAACGAAGAGGATCAGGGATTATATCGGAGAAGCCCGGGCCCTGGTCGGGTACACTTTTGAGGCTTCGGATGCATGGTATTTAACGCCGTATATGGGCTTCGGATACAGGTACCTGTTTGACGGACTGGGTGAAAAGGTCACAACCGTCGGGCATCTGGGCTATGACCGGGGGTCCAATTATATTTACAGTCCCATCGGTCTCGAGAGCGCGAACTACTTAAAGCCCGGGTGGGCCCTGGTGGCGACCCTGGAGTACGATCTTTTCTGGAAGGGTTGCCAGGAAAGCGACCTGGGCATTTTTTACGGCGGCAGTTCTCCCATAGTCAACGATCAGAATGACGGCTGGGGAATACGGGCATCCGGAAAGTTCGTCAAGGAAACGGGCCGGGCCGACATTGTTTTCGGACCCTACTTAAAATACTGGAATATTGAAGATTCCGACCCGGCCTATCTGTTCTACGAAGAGGAAGAGCTTGTATTCATAGAGCCTGCAAACACATCTATAGAAATCGGCGGCATGTTCGGGGTGGTTTTTTAGCTGTTTTTCAAACCGTCCTCTTAATACGATAGCTAACCGGGATTTTCGATCTTTATCGCCGCATCGCCCGTGTTCGCGGTGTCGGGTTTCTCTTCATCCGCGGGAAGATTCTCGTAGGGGCCCAGGCGGTATTTCTGCATGCGGTAAACGAGAACGTTGCGGGAGATGCCCAGGAAATTCGCGGCCCGGGTCTGATTCCACCGGTTGCGCTCCAGCGCCGTCATTACCAGCATTTTCTCCAGCTCCGGCATGGATACGCCTTCGGGCGGAATCTGGAACACGGCCTTGCCTACCGTAAGTCGCGGGGATCGGATTTCCTCCGGCAGATCCTTGATATCGACGGAGTCCGACTGGGCGAAAATTATCAGGCGTTCTATGCAGTTTTCCAGTTCGCGGACGTTTCCCGGCCAGCCGTAGTCTTCCAGTTTCCGGAGAATATCGCCTCCGAGGGCAAGGGAAGGGCGGTTGTGTTTTTTGCACATTCGCTCGACGAAAAAACGGGCCAGCAGCGGGATGTCCTCTTTTCTTTCCCGCAGCGGCGGAAGCGGCAAAGGAGCGACATTCAGGCGATAGTAGAGATCCTGGCGGAAAGCGCCGTCTACCGCCATTTGTTTCAAATCGCGGTTCGACGCCGCAATGATCCGGACGTCCACTTTGCGCGGGACGTTCTCTCCGACTGTGTCGATCTCGTTTTCCTGCACGACACGCAGAACTTTTACCTGAAGCGGCAGGGGCAGCTCACCGATCTCGTCCAGAAAAACCGTACCTTCGTCGGCGGCCTCGAACTTGCCGGCCTTATTCCTGTCGGCGCCGCTGAAGGCTCCTTTCCGGTACCCGAAGAGCTCGGATTCCAGCAGGGTTTCCGGTATGGCGCCGCAATTGATGACGATGAAAGGCCTGCCGCTGCGGGGGCTGTTGTAGTGAATGGCCCTGGCCAGAATCTCTTTGCCGGTCCCGCTTTCTCCCGTTATAAGAACGGTTGTATCCACATGAGCCAGGCGCTCGGCGCGGTCCAGGACCTTACGCATTTCTTTGGAAGATCCTATAATGCCGTCGAACTTGAACGCGGAGGATATGGCTTCCCGAAGCGTGCGGTTTTCATGCAACAGCTCGCCGTATTTGAAGGCATTGTTGATTGTATGGAGCAGTTCGTCGTTGTTGACGGGCTTTGTCAGATAATGGAAAGCGCCCAGTTTCATCGCTTCGACAGCCGAATCGATGCTTCCGAAAGCGGTGATAATGACAACGGGAGTATCGGGCGAGGTCTGCTTGACCCGTTTCAGGACTTCTTCTCCCCCGAACCCCGGCATGTTCAGGTCCGTGAGAACGATTTTGTGGTTGTATTCGGCAAAAAGCTCCAGCGCTTTCTTCCCGTTTTCGGCAACCGTGGTTTTGTATCCCGCTTCATTCAGCTGGAATTCCAGCACGCGGCGGAAGTTCGCGTCGTCTTCTACAATAAGAATTGTCGGAGCGTTCATGCAATTTCCTCGCCGGCCCTTTTTGCTATTGTATAGAGTTTAACATCTTGTGTGAACGAATAAACGTCTCGGGCTAGTGCTTCACGGCATCGATGGCGACGAAGATGCCTCCGAACATCCTCCGGAGATGCCGGATCCGGAATCCTGCTTCTTCAACGGTCTTCGGTGTGTTCCGGTTCAGGCGGCATCCTCCGGCAATCTGTTTCCAGGCGGGAGTGAGAAGATCCTGAATACGCGAGCCGGCTCCTTCCTGCAGCTGAATGTGTTCGAAAAGCCGGATGGTTCCCCCCGGTTTCAGAACCCGGAACACCTCGCCCAACGAACGGCGTGGATCCTCGACCGTACAGAAGACCAGGGTGCCGACGGCGGAATCGAATACAGCGGAAGGGAATGGCAGAAACTCGGCCTTCCCCCGAATCAGATGGGACCTGCATCCGGTTTTCCTGGAACGAACCGCGGCCCGATATAGCATTTCCGCGGCAGGATCGACGGCAAATACTATCGACTCTTTGTTGTAGTACGGCATATTGAGTCCGGTGCCGACTCCGATTTCGAGTATTTTTCGGCCCGGAAGGGATGTGGCCCATTTCCTCCATTTTCGAATGCCGAGCCGGTCTGCCGGGACCATTATCCAGTCATAAATGCGGCCGTAGATCTGCAGGATATCGGATAATTTCCCCATAACAGTCTTCATCCTGCCTGTTGCAGGCCGAAGGGTAAAGAGCTGAATTGCAAAAAAGATAAAAACTATCTTCGCCGTGCAAGATCCGGCTGGCATCCCCCGCCACCTGAATTCCGATTCCGGAGGGTATATAATTATTAATTAAGAGGTGCGCAGATATGATGTGGCATGGAACGATGGGATTTGGATGGGTCTTCTGGATTTTCTGGATATTAATTGCTGTGGTCATTATCTGGCTGATGGCTTATGTTCTGAAAACAAACCATCCCGTTGAAGGAAGCCGTGAAAACAGGGCACTGGAGATATTGAAGGAACGCTTCGCACGCGGCGAAATCGATGAGGAAGAATACGATCGTAAATGGAAGAAGCTCCGGGAATAGAAGCTATCGGCTGAATTCAGAAGGGGAAATTTAGAGAATGAACCCTACGGCTGTTTCGGACGGAATGAAGGCTAAAGATCCGGTCTGCGGAATGACAGTGGATCCGCAGTCCACGCCGCATAAAACGGAGTACGAAGGGAAGAGCTATTACTTCTGCTGCGGGCACTGCCTGGAAAAATTCCGCGCCGACCCGGAACGTTATGCGGACAGTCTATCTGAGGAGTCATCCCGGGAGGCAAAAAAGGAAGAGGCTAAAGACCCTGTTTGCGGAATGACGATAGATCCGCAGTCCACGCCGCATAAAACGGAATACAAAGGGAAGA
>CAZPHK010000005.1:7906-20359 GCA_964586015.1 uncultured Acidobacteriota bacterium
GGAATGACGATAGATCCGCAGTCCACGCCGCATAAAACGGAATACAAAGGGAAGAGCTATTACTTCTGCTGCGGGCACTGCCTGGAAAAATTCCGCGCCGACCCGGAACACAATACGAAGAAGAAGCCGGAGGTCCCGGTCTCCCCGACTGGAACGGTCTACACCTGCCCCATGGATCCCGAGATCCGTCAGGACAAGCCCGGCGCCTGCCCCAAATGCGGCATGGCCCTGGAGTCCGCTGCGGTTCCACAGCTTTCACTTACGGAGTATGTCTGTCCGATGCACCCGGAGGTCGTCCGGGATGAACCGGGAGACTGCCCGAAGTGCGGCATGGCGCTGGAACTCCGAACGGTAGAAGCGGGAGAAGATGAAAATCCGGAACTGGGGGATATGAAAAAGCGGTTCTGGATTGCGGTACTGTTGACGATCCCCGTTTTTATATCGGCAATGGCTGGAATGATTCCGGGTAAACCGCTCGAAGGACTGTTTTCGCGCCAAACGTGGATCTGGATCGAAATGATTCTGGCCACTCCGGTGGTGTTCTGGTGCGGCTGGCCGTTCTTCGTGCGCGCCTTTAATTCGATCCTCAACCGCAGCCCGAACATGTTCACCCTGATCGGCCTTGGTGTGGCTGTCTCCTATACTTACAGCCTGATTGCCGCGCTGTTCCCGGGAATTTTCCCGGCGTCGTTCCGGACGGAGGATGGTACCGTACCGGTGTATTTTGAAGCTGCCGCCGTCATCACGGCGCTGGTGCTTCTGGGACAGGTCCTGGAGCTGCGCGCGCGCAGCCGGACCGGGGCGGCGATCAAGGCTCTTCTGGGACTGGCTCCGAAAACGGCGCGCCGCATCGGGGAGGACGGGTCCGAGACGGACGTCCCCCTGGATCAGGTGCAGTCCGGAGACCGTCTTCGCGTGCGGCCGGGAGAAAAGGTGCCGGTTGACGGTGTTGTGCTTGAGGGGACCGGCAGCGTCGATGAATCCATGATCACGGGCGAGCCGATACCGGTAGAAAAGCAGGCCGGAGACCGGCTGACGGGCGCGACCGTAAACGGGAACGGAAGTCTGGTGATGCGGGCCGAACGCGTCGGCTCCGAAACCTTGTTGGCCCGGATCGTGCAGATGGTTTCCGAAGCCCAGCGCAGCCGGGCGCCCATTCAAAACCTTGCCGATGTTGTTGCGGGCTATTTCGTTCCAACCGTCGTAACGATTGCAGTGCTCACGTTCATCATATGGGCCGTCTGGGGGCCGGCGCCCAGCATGGCCTTCGCCCTGGTTAACGCCGTGGCCGTTTTGATAATCGCCTGTCCCTGTGCTCTGGGACTGGCTACCCCCATGTCGATTATGGTCGCCAGCGGCAAGGGCGCCACCATGGGAGTGCTGTTTAAAAACGCCGAAGCGATTGAGCATATGAGGGAGGTGGATACACTGGTCGTGGACAAGACCGGCACGCTGACGGAAGGCAAACCGAAAGTTGCCGAGGTACGTGCCGTTGAAGGATTCGAAGAAGACGGGATTCTCCGTCTGGCAGCCGGGCTGGAGCGGGCGAGCGAGCATCCGCTGGCGTCGGCCATCGTCACGGGCGCGGAAAACCGGGGCCTGAAGATCCCTTCCGCGGAGGATTTCGAGTCCGTTACGGGAAAGGGAGTGCGCGCCCGGGTGGATGGAAAACTCGTGGAGCTGGGCAACATAAAAATGATGGAGGCGTCGGGCATCAGCATTCAGAACTTTGCTGAAGATGCGGAAGCGCTTCGGCGCGACGGCCAAACGGTCATGTTCGTAGCCGTCGAAGGCGCCGCGGCGGGGCTCATAGGCGTTGCCGATCCCGTCAAGGAGACTACGCCGGAGGCGATCCGCCGCCTGCACAGGCAGGGAATCCGGGTTGTCATGCTGACGGGGGACAGCCGAACGACGGCCGAAGCGGTTGCCGGAAAGCTCGGAATCGACGAAGTGATGGCCGAGGTGCTGCCCGAAGACAAAAGCCGGAAGGTGAAGGAACTCCAGCGGGAAGGACGATTCGTGGCCATGGCAGGAGACGGAATAAACGACGCCCCGGCTCTGGCTCAGGCACAGGTCGGCATTGCCATGGGGACGGGGACGGATGTCGCCATGGAGAGCGCCGGCGTTACCCTGGTGAAGGGCGATCTCGGCGGCATTGTAAAAGCCCGGGCACTCAGCAATGCGACAATGCGGAATATCAAACAGAACCTGTTTTTTGCCTTTGTCTATAACTCGCTGGGCGTGCCGATTGCGGCCGGAATCCTCTATCCCTTTTTCGGACTTCTTCTGAGCCCGATGATCGCCGCAGCCGCCATGAGCTTCAGCTCGGTATCCGTGATCAGCAACGCCCTCAGATTGCGGTCCGTGGAGGTATAGGCCCTATGGCACGACGTTCCCCCCTGAAGCAACGTTGTTTAATGAATTTTTTACAGGAGGTTCAACATGAGACGTCTCTTTCTTCTAGTGACGGTACTTTCCATAGTAGCGCTCTTTTCCGCCTGCGGATCGAACGAGAGCACCATGCAAAACAATCAGATGCAGGGTGACATGCAGGAAGGCATGCAGAATTCCGGATCCGTGGGAATGAGCGGGGAAAACGCGCAGATGGAGAGCAAGGACGAGTGGGTTCGATCGGAGCCGATCGATGTGAAGGCGCTGGACGTCAACGGGGACGGCTACGTTTACCAGGACCCGATGGACTGGAACGTGATCGCGGACCAGGAAGGGAAGTGCCCCAAGTGCGGCATGACGCTTAAAAAGGTGACCGTCGAGCAGGCCGAGCAAAATCTCAAGGATAACGGTTTCAAGGTCACAACGAACGGTTAATCCCGCGGACCTCAAATCCGCAGTATCTCTGGGAATTGTGGCTGATGATTACGGTTTGTTCGGAGGCTGTACGAGCGAATCAAATTTCACAGTGATGTCGTTGGCTACTTTCAGCGTACCGAACAGCAGCGAGGGCGGTTTGACGCCGTACTCCTTCATTTTTATCGGCACCTCTCCTGTGGCCCGCACTCCCTGGTTGGCAAGAGCTTCGAGATCCACTTCCATTTCAACCGGTTTGGTCTCGCCGGCTATTGTGAGTTCTCCGAATGCGGTTGCCTTGCCGCCGTTGCCTGAAAGTTCGTATCTGTTCATTTGAAACAAAATATTCGGATGATCCTTTTCCTTGAGCGCCTTGCGGAGATGCTTGTTCATGGTACTGTCGCCGCAGTCAAGCGCTTTTACAGATACATCAACCACGGCCTTCTGGATCCCGCCGGGAAATCCGGGTACCGGCGGCAGGGCTTCGCCCGGTAAGACGCGGAGACTCGCGTGCGCTTTACAGGCCCAATCTCCGTAAAGCGTTGCGGTTCCTTCCACCGTAACCGTGTTTTCCTGGTTTGGGGTCCCGGTCTTCGGTTCGGTTGTTGTTTCATCTCCCATTACGGCCAGGCTCGAGGCGACAATCGCCGCCGGAATCAACAACATACGCATGAAGCTTTTTTTATCCTTGTTCATGTCCGCCTCTCCTTGTTTACTTGAATGCCTCATTCCCAATCCGACTTTCGGGCGGTATCGGTAAGGTCTTCCGGTTATGTTGTAATGCTCTTTAGGTATATTTTTTCATAAGATGGATATTTTTAAAGGCATTATTTTTATAGAAAGGCGGGGAAATTATCGAGGCGCCCCGCTCGGGATACATTAGGCAACAAAACTCCCGGGCATAAGCCTATAATGAAAAGGACGGGATCCTTTTAAAAAGGAGCGTTTCAATATACCCGTACAAAAGGTGAAGAAGGGAGGAAGATCGATGGATTTTTTGAGAAAGATGCGAGCCTATTTTTTAATTGCCGGATTAGTTTTCAGCTTGAGTGTGGTTTCCTGCAGGACGTCCCAGGAGAGTACCGGTGCCGGAAATCAGCACCCGGTAGAGACTTCCGCGCCTGCAATGTCTACAGCCGAGATCATCCGGCAAATGAATGACCTGAAAGACGAAATTACGCGAGCGAGGGAGAAGATGGAGAATAGCCCGGGCGGGTTGCAGGGCACGATAACTCTGTCGAAGGGCCAGCTGGCGTCCATGTGTGAAAATATGCAGTACATCATCGACAATATGACCCGGTTGGTTACCGACCTGGACAGGATGGCATCCAAGGATGAGCCGTTGACAAACGAGGCGTACAGGGAGTATGCCGCGCGGATGCTGGCGTCCATGAAAAATTGCGTGGGACATGCCGAGGCTCTGTGGGAGGGCACTAATTAAAATTAGGGGTTTCTTTTTTAGACTCCACTAAAATATTTTTCATTTTTCGTGACCCGCATTGTTGAATAGTTGGGACGGGCAGAAGCCTTATCCAATACATTACACTTGTATAATTGGAGACATCGGATACCGTATTGGCAATGCAACAGAAAAAGTTCGGTGAAGACGGCAAAGAGGCTCTGGCCGGGATCGTAATGCGGGTGACCTTTCACAGCCCGGAATCGGGTTTTTGTGTCCTGCGGGTGAAGGTCCGCGGTCGCAGGGATCTGATTACGCTGGTCGGTTCGGCGGCCGCAATCCAGCCCGGGGAATACATTCACGCCAGCGGCCGCTGGGACAATCACCGGGACCATGGCCTGCAGTTCAAAGCGGACATTCTCAAGGTGACGCCTCCGACCACGGTGGAAGGCATAGAACGGTACCTCGGATCCGGCATGATCAAGGGGATCGGTCCGGTGTATGCCAAAAAACTGGTGGACGCTTTCGGGGAAGCGGTGTTCGACGTGATCGAGCAGACCCCGGAGAAGATGCAGGAGATAGACGGCATCGGGACCGTCATGGCGAAAAAAATCACGGACGGTTGGGCCGAGCAGAAGGCCGTCCGCGAGATCATGCTGTTTCTCCAGTCCCACGGCGTGAGCACCACACGGGCTGTCCGCATATACAAAACATACGGGACCAAAGCCATCCCCCTGATTATGGAGAATCCTTACCGCCTGGCGGGGGATATTCGCGGAATAGGCTTCAGGAGCGCCGATCTGATCGCGGCAAAAATCGGCATCGAAAAGACATCCATGGTGCGGGCGCGTGCAGGCATTTCCTATGCATTGATGGAGGCCGTAGGGGAAGGCCATTGCGCTCTGCCGGAGGCTGCGCTGCTGGAACGAGCGGAAAAGCTGCTGGATATACCCGGGAAGCTGCTTTCCGAAGCGCTCGCGCTGGAGCTGGAATCCGGGACGGTGATTGCCGACCGAAGCCGGGGGGAGCGCTGCATCTTCCTGCCCTACCTGTGGCATGCCGAAAAAAGCATCTCCGAGCGCCTGGGCGTCCTGTCATTCGGGGTTCTCCCGTGGCCCGCCATCGATCCGTTAAAAGCAGTCCCCTGGGTCGAGGGCCGCCTGGGATTCACCCTGGCCGGGAGCCAGAAAAATGCTGTGGAATTGGCCTTGCGGGATAAGGTCCTCGTCATTACCGGGGGCCCCGGAGTCGGAAAGACCACGATAGTCAATTCCATCCTCAAGATCGTTATGGCCAAGGGCGCACTGGTGGCGCTGGCCGCTCCTACGGGAAGGGCCGCAAAACGCCTCTCGGAAAGCACGGGGATTGAAGCGAAGACCATCCACCGGCTGCTGGAGTTCAATCCGATCAGCGGCGGATTCAAACGCGGCGCGGAATCGCCCCTCGAATGCAATCTCCTGGTAATCGATGAAACTTCCATGGTGGATGTCCCGTTGATGGCCCAGCTGTTGCGGGCCGTTCCGGACAAGGCGGCCGTAATAATCGTCGGGGATGTGGACCAGTTGCCCTCTGTCGGACCGGGCCAGGTGCTTGCCGATATTATCGATTCAGAGAGCCTGCCGGTTGCGCGCCTGACGGAGATCTTCCGCCAGGCCGCCAAAAGCAGGATTATTACCAACGCCCATCGGGTCAATCACGGGATCATGCCGGATGTCACGGTGCCGGAAAGCGGCAACAGCGATTTCTACTTCATCGAAGCGGCTGAACCGGAGGACGCCGTTTCCAAAATCGTCGAGCTTGTCAAGAATCGTATTCCTCACCGTTTCGGATTCGATCCCATCCGGGATATCCAGGTCTTGTGCCCGATGCAGCGCGGGGGCGTGGGCGCGCGGTCGCTGAATGTCGATCTCCAGAAGGCTCTGAACCCGGGCAGCGGCGGCGAACCGTCGGTTGAACGCTTCGGATACACATATCGGGTCGGCGACAAGGTGATGCAAATGGAGAACGACTACGACAGGGAGGTGTTCAACGGCGATATCGGCTTCGTCACCTCTATCGACAACGACATTAATGAGATTGCAATCGACTTTGACGGCCGCAGCGTGGTTTACGGGTACGGCGAGCTGGATGAGGTCATGCTCTGCTACGCCACCACCATTCATAAAAGCCAGGGATCCGAATATCCGGCCGTAGTGATTCCCATGATGACGCAGCACTATACGATGCTCGAGCGCCACCTGCTCTACACCGGAATTACTCGGGGGGCGAAACTGGTCGTGATTGTCGGGCAGAAAAAGGCCCTGGCGATGGCGGTCCGGGGAGCCCGAGACCGCCGGCGCTGGTCGAAATTACGGGAGTGGCTGGCGGGTAAGTCCACCATTTGAACGTTCCAACGTGAAACGTCCAACGTTGCACGTTAAAACGTTCCACTGAGAGCATGGAAACGTCTCAGCCTGTGAATTTTCCTGTGAAGTTATGGAGGGCATATAATGAAATTTCTTACGGAATATTTGTGGTTTCATGCGGAAACGCGCCGCGCTTTTTTCAACATCACGCCGCAGGTTGAGGATCTGGTGCGAAGGAGCGGTGTAAAAGAAGGATTATGCCTTGTGAATGCGATGCATATTACAGCCAGCGTATTTATCAACGACGACGAGCCGGGGTTGCACCGGGATTACGAACGCTGGCTTGAAAGGCTGGCGCCCCACGCGCCTACATCCCAGTACGATCACAACAACGGTGAAGACAATGCCGATGCGCATTTGAAGCGGACCGTTATGGGACGCGAGGTGGTTGTGGCGATTACGGACGGCCGTCTGGATTTCGGCACGTGGGAGCAGATTTTCTACGGAGAGTTCGACGGCCGACGCAAAAAACGGGTTCTCGTCAAAATCATCGGGGAATAAGCGGGATTTTTCTGGAACGTTGCGGATTAAAGCTTATACAGGGAGATCATTGTAAATGGACCCTTTGTGGATTATAGCCGCGTTTGTTTTCGGCGCTGTCTCCGGCCGTATAGGGCTGCCTCCGCTGGTGGGATACCTGATCGCCGGTTTTATCCTGAACGGTTTCGGTGTTGAGGGAGGGGAACTGCTCGAAAAGGCGGCCGATATAGGCGTCACTCTTCTTCTCTTCACCATCGGGCTGAAGTTGAAATTAAAGAGCCTCGCCAGACCCGAGGTTTGGGCCGGCACCCCGATCCATATGCTGATTACCATGGCGGTTTTCTGCGGTGGGATTCTTGTTTTAGGCATGGCCGGGATTCCCTACTTCGATCGTCTGGGATGGAACCCAGCCCTGCTGGTGGCGTTCGCGCTGAGTTTTTCAAGCACTGTTTTTGCGGTAAAGGTCCTCGAGCAGAAGAAAGAAACGGGAGCCAGGCATGCTGCCTGTGCCGTCGGCATTCTGATTATGCAGGATGTAATAGCTGTAGTTTTCCTCGCCTTCTCCACAAGGCAAATACCGTCTCCATGGGCCGCCGTCCTGGTCTTGTCCCTGTTCATTATCAAACCGATTTTAGGAAAATTTATCCGGCGGTGCGGGCACGGGGAACTGCTCATACTTTTCGGTATTCTTATGACCGTGGCCGGATACAGGAGTTTTGAACTGGTCGGCCTGAAAGGAGACCTGGGCGCCCTGATATTCGGAATGCTCCTGGCTTCGAACCCGATAGCGAACGAGCTTTCAGAAAGAATGATGGGCTTCAAAGACCTGTTTCTGGTCGGTTTCTTCCTGAATATCGGCATATCGGGATCCCCGACACCGGCCGGATTCGCCGTAGCCCTGATCCTGGGGCTGGCAATGATTTTCAAGCCGGTGCTGTATTTCCTTGTCCTGACCCGCTTCAGGTTGCGCGCCAGGACGTCGCTGCTGGCATCGCTCAGCCTGGCCAATTTCAGCGAGTTCGGTTTAATTGTCGGTTCCGTCGGTGTCGCCAACGGTTGGATCGGCAAAGACTGGCTGGTGATTATCGCAATTGCCCTTTCATTCACCTTTGTTGTCGCTGCGCCCCTGAATTCCGCCGCTCACCGCATTTATACCCGGTTGGCGGTTTCCCTCAAACGGTTTGAGACCGCGGTGCGTCTGGCCAAAGACCAGACCATCGACGGCGGGAGCGCGGAGATCGCCATTATTGGAATGGGAGGTTTGGGTACGGGTGCCTACGACGAAATGAAGCGGAGGTACGGGGATGTCGTCATGGGAGTGGACTTCTCCATGGAAAGGGTGCAGCAGCATCGGTCCTCCGGAAGAAATGTGGTTTACGGCGATGCCGAAGACAGCGATTTCTGGGAAAGGGTCGAGCCCGCCGCGAGCCGCGTCCATACGGTCATGCTTGCACTTCCGACTGTTGATGCCGCCGTATTCGCCATCCGCCAGATGCGCCGGAGAGGTTACCGGGGACGGATCGCCGCGTCGGTGCGCTATGAGGACGAGATTCCTGTTATTAAAAAGGAGGGCGTTCACGCAACGTACAGTCTGTACGAAGAAGCCGGAGCCGGATTTGCCGAGCACGTATGCTCTCAACTGGAAGAGGACCAACAGGGGAACGCTCCCGATCCGGCAAGTATCCGTTCGGCAGGTTCCTGAGCCAGTTTGCTTATTCTGATGTTTAACTCGCCGCAGTATGAAATACGCCCGAATTTTCATCAAGATTCATGAGGAAAATTCGGAATTTGAGAAATACAGGTTAACCCTTCAATGTTGGAGATTGGACGTAAAAACGTTCTTGGCACATTTGAAGTTTCACGTTGCAGGTACGAAGTTCCACGTTATACGTTCAAAGTTCCACGTTCAAACGTTCAACAGGTAAGTTGAATATCAGTAACCCCTTCCGGCAGCCTATCGACTTCCGACCTGTCAGAAAACGAATCCCGTCAACTCACGTTCGCACGTTAGTACGTTCGCACATTAGCACGATATTTCATTCGCTCCGATCCGGCCGGGGAGGCAGCTTTGCGAAGAACTCCTGAATTTCCTTCCGGTAAGTGGACTGAATTTTTTCGATGCGCTCCTGCGGCCAGGCCGGGTCCCACCCGAGTCCCAGGTCCTCTGCAACCAGGAAAATGGTGAAATCCGTCATCGGCGGTTTCTTTTTCAGGATCGTCATGGCATTGCAGATTCTCGTGGGCGAGTCGCAGTCGGTGCACTCCCCGGAATAGGCGCAGGGGGTTTTGAGCCCGAGATACTTGGCGTGATAGGGGGCGATGACATTCTGCACCCGCTCCATGGCTTCATCGACATCGCGCACGATTTTGTTCTGGCCGACAAGCAGTATGACTTTTTTAACGCCGTATATCATGCCGGCCACACGGTTTCCCATGCCGTCGAGATTTACCAGCTTTCCGTCCAGGGTCACGGCGTTGGTGCTGACGAGTAGAACGTCCTTTCGCGACGGGATTTCTCCCGGCTTGGGAAATTCGAGCCCCATGTTTCCTCGCTCCCTGAGCAAGTCCTGCAGTCCCAGCTGGACGACCGACATGGAGCCGGCCATCTCCAGTGTTGCATTCCGGGGTATAAGGGCCATGATGAGAGGTACCGCGTCCTCAGCCCTGTCTACGTATTGAACGTTGAAGTTATTGGCCTTCAGGGCCTTTACGACGGTCTGGATATCTTCTTTTGTCGTCATAGCATGCCTCTGCATAAATAAATTGGCGGCGCCTACTGGTTTTCTTCCCTGCCGAGTCTTTTGTGAACGTCTTTCAAGTGTTTGGAAATTTCGATGTTCTGCGGGCACAGCTCCTCGCACTCCAGGCACTCCGTGCACGCGGACGCCCTCTGGTTGGGGGGAAACATTTCGTTGTAGAGAACGCGGCTTATCTCGAGGGTGTTGTCGAACATGTAGGTGTCGTTGTACATCGAGAAGTTCTGGGGAATATTGACGTCGCTGGGGCACGGCATGCAGTATCCACAGCCTGTGCAGTCCACTTTCAGGAACTTCCTGTACTCCATCCTGACTTCGTCGATCAGGGCCAGCTCAGCGGGAGACAGGGAGTCCGGCAAACCGTCTTCGGCCAGCTTTACATTCTCCACGGTCTGGGCCAGAGCGCTGGTGCCGCTCAGTACGGTGGCCACATCACCGTGGTTCCATACCCATCGTAGCGCCCATTCGGCCGGGCTTCGCTTTGTTTCGGCCCGGTTCCAGAGGGTCTGAACACCCTTGGGGATTTTGCCGACCAGCTTGCCGCCGCGCATCGGTTCCATTACGACTACTCCAAGCCCCTTGGACGCGGCATAGGCGACGCCTTCCTTGCCGGCCTGGTAAACCTGGTCGTAATAGTTGTACTGAACCATGCACATGCCCCAATCGTAGGAGTCCACGATTTCCTTGAAAACCTTGAGATCGTCATGAAAGGAGAATCCGGGGTAGCGGATACGGCCGTCCGCACGCAGCTTGTCCATGAACTCCAGCACTCCGAGCCCTTTCATTTTTTCCCAGGTCGATTTGCCGATCCCGTGGATCAGGTAGAAGTCGATATAGTCGGTCTGGAGCTTTTCCAGCTGTTCGTCGAAGAAGCGATCCAGGTCCTCCCTTTTCTCGGCATTCCACGTGGGCAGTTTCGTGGCGATATGGACTTTCGCCCGGTGCTTCTTCAGGGCTTTGCCCAGAAAGGTTTCGCTCTTCCCCGCATGGTAGACGTAGGCCGTATCGAAGTAGTTGACTCCGTGCTCCACGTTATACTCAACGATTCTGGTGGCTTCCTCCTCGTCGATCGGAATATTGGGATCGAAAGAGTCCATTTCGCCTTTGGCGCCGACCATCGGCAGTCGCATGGCTCCGAATCCCAGTATCGATACATCCACGTTTGTTTTGCCCATCTTCCGGTAAAGCATGGCAGGTCCTTTCTCCTGAATTAAACCGTTTCCTCCAACCGTATTATGGTAGAGGAATGGAGCCGGCTACGGCAAGGGAAGATATTTATGCTCCATAAACGTTCAAACGTTCAACGTCTGACGTTTAACGTTGAACGTTGAACGTTTGAACGTTAAGGTAATGGATAGTTTATGAACTGACTGGATGGAATAATTATGGCAATTCAAAAATGGAAACAGGAATACGAAACGCTCAAGGATTTTACCGCGGGACATCCGGAAATACAGATCGGCACGACTGAAGTATCCATCCCCGCGGAATTTCGCGACGATTTTTATCGGCAGTTCGACATGATCCGGGATGCGGTTGTCGCGGACCGTTTCGCATCCCTGCCTCTGGATGTGGGTAATCTCTCCAGAAATTACACTCTCGAGGAACAGAATGTTACGCAGCGGCTCGGATTGGACGGTATTTGGATACCTGCCGATCTGTTGAATTTTCTGCACGACCCTGCCGTCGGCCTGAAGCGGGCGGTCTACAACAGGCTGTTTGAACTGATTCAGGAAAAAATAACCCCGGAAGAGTTCGAACAGATGGCCGATGCCGATCTTGCCGCCGCTATCGTCGGCCTGTTCCGCCTCGGATATGAACCGTGGGCGGCGCTGGTTCTGATACGGGCGCTGGATCCGGACCGGGTTTTCGGCGTTGAGCTCAATGAAGATTACGAACCCATATTGGGGGAGTTTAAAGAAATGGCCTTCGGCCGGCAGTTTCATCACGTCGCCATGCGGATTCCGGAGTTTGTGCTGCATTCCAGGAAACTGGACAGGCATGTCGCCGTGAAGATGCCGCTGGCCCGCGAGGTCGAAACCTATTACATACCGATCGAACCGCCCGTCAAGCCGAAAAAACGCACGGGGGATACGTCCTACGTACTCGACAACCGCATGATGTTTCTGTCGTTCGTCGATGATTTCGGTAAGATACCCGTTTTCGCCGACATTCATAAACGCACGATCAGTAGCCCCGATCTGACGATCGAATTCTCAATGAAACAGGACCTGGACGATCCGGATGTCGTCCTGGGATTTCGAAAACGTGTCGAGATTATGAAGCCCAGGCTGGGAGGATGCCTCGTCATCATAGATTCCGGGGAAGAAACGGGTATAGCGAAACCGGCTGAAAATATCGATGTTATCGCCGCCGGAACCGATCCATCACGGCTCGAGCCCATCCTTGACAAGCTTGCCTGATCATTTATTGATGCTGATTTTATACGTGAACGTTCAAACGTTTAACCTCTAACGTTGAACGTCCAGCGTTGAGCGTACTAACGTTCGTTCCACGTTCAACGTTAAAGGTTTGTCGTTCCCACGTTCAAATTATGAGATAAATCCCAGTAACCCCCACCACCGGCTTTTCAATTTCCGGCCCGTCA
>CAZPHK010000005.1:20459-41670 GCA_964586015.1 uncultured Acidobacteriota bacterium
AATCCCGTCAACCCACGTTCGCACGTTAGTACGTTAGTACGTTCGCACGTTAGTACGTTCGCACGTTCCCCACGCACAACATTACCGAGGGTGCCCCGCTTTTTTATGCCAGGAAAGCTCATAGCTGAGGTTGCACCCTTATATCGAGAAATATATCACGATTAGATGCTAAGTATATTGTAGCGGAAATATTTGCGGTTTCGGGCGTCTATGGGTATATAGCTCCTAAAAATAGATAAACGAAAAAATATTAAAAATATTTATAATTTATGCTTGACGTATTAAAAAATCTGACGATAATTAAAACGTGAAAAGAATCACGATTGATGCTTTAAGCGAAGTAACGAATGGAGGTATTCGGGAATATGACCAATATATTGCTTGTTGATGACGATGTCGATTTTGTCGCCTCGAACAAAATGGCCCTGGAACAGGAGGGCTTCACCGTCCTGGCGGCGTACAACGGGAAGGATGCCATGAAGGTTGTCGAAAGCACGGATATCGATGCCGCCGTGCTGGACGTTATGATGGATACGCCCGACGAGGGCATGGTTCTGGCTCGTCAATTGAGGAAAAACCCCAGGACCGAAAGAATCCCGCTAATTCTTTTAACCTCCCTGAATGAGGTGAATCGGGAGGCCGGATATAAAATACGGTTTTCCGACATGGACAGGGACGAAGTGTGGCTCCCGATAAACCGATATATGGATAAACCCGTCAAATCCAAAGACTTATCGGCAGAAATACGAAAGCTTCTGACCGAGGCCGAGCAAGGCGGACCTAACACTCCAAAATAGAATAAAGGCATCGCGGTTTTCGGCATTTCGGTGATGCCGCGTGGGCTTTTAAATGACAGCGGTCGAATAAGAAGAATTTAACGGTAATTTCATCTTATGAAACTGAGCAAAATAGCAGAACAACTTGAATTATCCGCTCTTTGGTCTCCTGAAGAGGATCGTGAGGTGTCCCTTGGGTACGCTTCCGACATGCTGAGCGACGTTCTGGTTCGGGCACCCAGGGGGGCGCTTCTCGCTACGCTCCAGACGCATCTGAATGTGATAGCCGTTGCCGCACAGGCGGGGCTGTCGGGCGTGATCTTTACCAACAACAAACATCCCGAGGATCGGGTAATCGAGCGTGCGGAAATCGAGGGTATACCACTGTACGTAACGCCTTCGAACACGTTCGATGTCGCGGGACGCCTTTTTGCAATCGGCGTCAGAGGGAAGGTGTCGTGAAAACATACCAGGCTGATCTTCACATCCATTCCAAGCTGTCTCCCTGCGGATCCTGGGATATGACGCCCCATCGCGTAGTAGAGCAGGCGAGGATCGCGGGGTTGGACCTGATTGCCGTTTGTGACCACAATGCGGCGGGAAACGCCGGCGCCTTCATGGAAGCGGCAGAAGGCACAGGCCTTGGCGTCATCGCGGGCATGGAGATAACGACCGCGGAAGAGATACATGTAGTCGGGCTGTTTCCGAACAGGGAATCCGCACTGGAGGCCGCCGTCAGGGTGCAGTCGACGCTTCCCTTAACGGATGCCCGATATGCGGATCGATTCGGTGAGCAGGTGTTGATGGACCCTGCCGGGAATATCCTGGGATACGAAAGGCATGCCCTGGCCATGGCGACTTCCATCACGCTTGAAGATACTGTAAGCCTGATCCAGGGCTGCAACGGACTGGCGATTCCGGCGCATATCGAAAGACCCTCCTTTTCGGTATACAGCCAGCTCGGAGATCTGCCCCGCTGGATTCCTTTTGACGCCGTCGAAGTATCCCCCATCGCCCAACGCCCGGTTGGCTTGAGGGAAAAGTTCGCCCGGTACGGGTTCCCGATGGTGGGTTCGTCCGACAGCCATTATCTGCATGAAGTAGGCCGCGCCAGGACCTTGATGCAGGCAAATGGCGCCACATTTGAAGAGCTTGCGGCCGCATTGCGCGGAGAGGACGGAAGGAGTGTGGAATATGCATGACCTGTCTCTTCATCTTCTGGATCTTCTCGAAAACTCCATAGCGGCGGGGGCTTCCATTGTGTCTATCGAGCTCCATGTAGATCCGGACGCCGACCGGCTGAATCTCGTTGTGGACGACAACGGAAGAGGGCTGGCAACGCAGCCCGATGAGGCGGTCAATCCGTTCTATACAACCAAATCCCATAAACATGTCGGCCTGGGACTGAGCCTGCTGCAGGCAGCGGCGGAACAGTCCGGCGGGAGCATGACGATCGGTCCTTCTCCGGAACTGGGCGGGGTGCGGGTGGATGTCCGTATGAGCCTTTCCCACATCGACCGGCCTCCGATCGGAAACCTGGCTGCAACAATTTCAACGATGGTGTCGGCGCATCCAAAAGTGGAATTTCGGGGACGCTTCGGATGGGAGGATCAACAGGTGGACTTCAACACATGGAGAGACCTTGATCTGGAAGATCCCATAGCCGCTTCCATGGAAGCTTACAGAATCCTGCAAGCTTCATTCAAATGCCCCGAGTACTTATGAACACAAGTGATCACAGGAGTTGTCCATGCAAAACGAGAACATAGCAACCTGTACGTGCGGGGAAGACGTTTCCCTTGAAGAACTGCTGCAACGAGTGGATCCGGTCATAGAACAATACCGCCGGAAGCCGGGCGGCCTCATACCCGCCCTGCAGATTGTGCAGGGAATCATCGGGTATCTTCCGGAAGAGGCCATAAAACGCATCGCCGCCGGATTCGGCAAGTCGTTCAGCGAAGTCGCGGGCGTCGTAGGATTTTACTCCTTTTTCTCCACAACGCCGCGCGGCCGTCACGTGATACGGGTTTGTCTGGGCACGGCCTGCTACGTCCGCGGCGCGGGGCAGGTTCTGGAAGCGATAAAAAGAGCCCTGCGCATTGATGTCGGAGAAACAACGGAAGACAGGATGTTCTCCCTGGAGGTGGCCCGGTGCTTCGGGGCCTGCGGTCTTGCGCCGGCGATCATGGTGGATGCAGACGTGCATCACAGGGTGAAACCGTCGAGGGTGGGCGACATATTCGAACAATACCGGCTCCGGAAAGGCGGAAAGGAGACGGAGGCTATGGCAGAAAGGAGTGCCGCGCTATGAAGAAGCTTGAAAGCGCAGAAGATCTCTTGAAATTTCGCGATCAGGCCCGGGCCGAGATCGATTTGAGGGAAGGGTCGAAGGATATCCTGCTGACCGTTCATATGGGAACGTGCGGCATTGCCGCGGGCGCCCGGGACATTCTTGCGACAATCGTGGAAGAACTCAGCGCCGCCGGCGTTTCCCGCGCCGGAGTGCAGCAGACGGGGTGCGTGGGTTTGTGCGACCAGGAGCCGATGCTTACGGTTACGGACAAATCGGGAGCCTTCTTCCGGTACGGCCGGCTGGATAGAGCGAAGACCCGTGAAATAATACTGAATCATGTTCTGCGGGGAACGGTCGTCAACGAATACCTCATCAAGGATTGAACTGCAGTGGAAGGAGCACGAGAACCATGGACAGAACCAGAACTCATGTACTTGTTTGTACCGGCGGAGGCTGCATTGCTTCGGGCGCGCTTGAAGTGAGTGCGGCGTTGACCCGCAGCGTGGCGAAGCGGGGCCTCGATTCTGAAGTCAAGATCGTCGAAACGGGCTGCCTCGGTCCCTGCGCGGTGGGCCCCGTGGCGGTGGTGTACCCGGACGGTGTGTTTTATCAGGGCATCAGGCCGGAAGACTGCGAGGAAATCGCCGAGCAGCATCTTCTCAAGGGGCGGGTCGTCGAGCGCCTTATGTCGAAGGAGCATTCGGGCGACAGAATTCCGGGTTTGCAGGATATCGAATTCTTCAAGAAACAGGTCAAGATCGTTTTGCGCAACTGCGGCGTTATCGATCCGATGAAAATCAGCGAATACGTGGCGCGGGACGGGTACCAGGCGTTGGCGAAGGCCCTGACCGGAATGAGTCCGGAGCAGGTATGTAAAGAGGTCCTCAAGTCGGGACTCCGGGGGCGCGGCGGCGCGGGATTCGCGACGGGACTGAAGTGGGAGTTTGCCCGGAAAGCCCCCGGTGATGTCAAGTACGTGCTCTGCAACGGCGATGAAGGCGATCCCGGCGCCTTCATGGACCGCAGCGTTCTCGAAGGCGATCCGCACAGTGTCATCGAGGGCATGGCGATCGCGGCCTATGCCGTCGGCGCTGCGGAAGGATTCGCCTATGTACGGGCGGAATATCCGCTGGCAGTCGAGCGGCTGGAGCATGCCCTGGGGCAGGCCCGGGAGATGGGGCTTCTCGGCGGGAATATTCTGGGAACGGACTTCTCGTTCGATATGGAAATTCGTATGGGCTCGGGAGCGTTTGTCTGCGGCGAGGAGACGGCGCTTATGACCTCGATAGAAGGGAAGAGGGGCGAGCCGAGACCAAGACCCCCTTTTCCTGCCGTCAAGGGGCTTTGGGGAAAACCGTCCCTTCTGAACAATGTCGAAACGTATGCCAATATCGCCCCCATTATTCTCAAGGGCGCCGACTGGTATGCGGGATACGGAACGGAGAAGAGCCGGGGCACAAAAGTTTTCGCCCTGGCGGGAGCGGTCGCCAAACCCGGGCTTGTCGAAGTGCCCATCGGCGTTCAACTCGGCGAGATTATCTACGATATCGGCGGCGGCATCCCCAAGGGCAAGAAATTCAAGGCGGCCCAGGTCGGCGGGCCTTCGGGAGGATGCATCCCGAAGCAGCATCTCAACGTGCCGGTCGATTATGAATCCCTGAACGAACTCGGCGCCATCATGGGATCCGGCGGCCTTATCGTCATGGACGAGGACAGCTGCATGGTGGATGTCGCCCGGTTTTTCCTCGATTTCGTTCAGGACGAGTCGTGCGGCAAGTGTCCCCCGTGCAGGATCGGAACCAAAAGGATGCTGGAAATCGTTACGAGGATCTGCGAAGGGAAGGGGGAAGAGGGGGATATCGAACGGCTTGAAGAGCTTGGGAGGGCCATCCAGGATACGGCTTTATGCGGGCTTGGGCAGACGGCCCCGAATCCGGTCCTGTCGACCATACGGCATTTCAGGCACGAGTATGAGGACCATATCAGGCACAAGCGCTGCGAAGCAGGCGTAT
The DNA here is from genome assembly GCA_964586015.1 of uncultured Acidobacteriota bacterium. Classification (GTDB taxonomy): domain Bacteria; phylum Acidobacteriota; class UBA6911; order UBA6911; family UBA6911; genus UBA6911. Next base: position 25,541 of record CAZPHK010000005.1, read on the forward strand.
GTTCGGCCCTCGTGCATTCTCCATGCCGAAACGGCTGTCCCGCAAATGTGAACATTCCGGGATTCGTGTCGCTCGTGGGCGAGAGGCGGTACGACGAGGCCATACGGCTCCACAGGCAGAATAATCCCTTTGTTTCCGTATGCGCGCGCGTCTGTTTCCACCCGTGCGAAACGAAATGCCGCCGCGAGACTCTGGACCAGCCGGTTTCGATACGCGCCGTCAAGCGCTTCATGGCAGAACAGGAAAGGGCGCTCGTTCTTCCCGAAGTCAGGGAGAACGAGGCCAACGCCCAACGAAAGATTGCGATAGTGGGCGCCGGTCCCGCGGGATTGAGCTGCGCATTTTTCCTGGCCCGGCTGGGCTACAGGCCCACCGTTTTCGAAGCCGATTCCAGGCCGGGCGGGATGCTCGTGCAGACCATCCCGACTTACCGTCTTCCGAGGAAGGAGGTTGAACGGGAAATTAGGATGATCGAAAAGATGGGCGTATCCATACGGACAGGAAAAAAACTCGGCCGGGATTTCTCGCTGGACGGGCTGCGGAATGAAGGATACGAGGCCGTGTTTCTCGGAATCGGATGCCCGGAAGGAACGCCCCTTGGAATACCCGGGGACGACGCCGGGGGGGTTCTGGATGCCCTGAGGTTCCTGACGGCTTTCAACATGTCCGGATCCAGGGAGACAGGGAAAAGAGTCGCCGTGGTCGGCGGAGGAAACGCCGCCGTAGATGCGGCCCGGACAGCTTTGCGCCTCGGCGCGGAGACCGTCACGATCGTCTATCGGCGTACCCAGGCACAGATGCCGGCCTGGGAAGAGGAGATTCAGGCCGCAAAGGAGGAAGGCGTGATACTTGAAACCCTGCTTTCGCCGATTGAAGTTGTTCTGAAGGAAGGTGTTGTCGAGGGACTGAAGTGCCGGCGGCAGGTTCTGGGCGATTACGATGCGAGCGGGCGCCGGCGCCCGGTGCCGAGGGAGGATTCCGATTTCGTTATCCCCTGCGACCGGGTGATCGCGGCCGTGGGGCAGAAGGCCGACTTTGATGCGGTTCTCGGCGACACCCGGGTGGAACGGGACAGATACGGACAGATTGTGTCCGACCGGCAGACCGGCCGGACATCGATCCCGTGGCTGTTCACCGGCGGCGATGCCGCGACGGGGGCTGCATCCGTTGTGGAGGCGGTTGCCGGCGGCGAACGGGCCGCTGCAGGCATCGATGAAATGTTGACGGGAGCGAACCATGCGTTCTGGCGCCGGCTGACGGCCGTAGATACCTATTTCAATCCCGATGCCGAGCCGGTCGGCTATCCCCGCGCCGAGGTTCCGGTCCTGCAGCCGAAACAGAGAAGCCGGAATTTTCAGGAAGTCGAACTTTCCTGGAGCGAGGCCGTCGCGGTGCGCGAGGCAAAACGATGCCTGCGCTGTGATTATGGGAAGGGGGAAACCGGGAAGCAGTGCATTGAAAATGAAGATGCCGTCACCACTGCAGTATGAAAAGGTTCGGGGTTCAACCGTCGGAGATCCGGAAATGCGTGCCGACTCCGATCGGCTTTAGAAAGTGAATTTTGATGGAGGATGCAGGGAAATGCCCAGTCTGATGATTAACAACGAAACTATCGAGGTTCCTGAAGGTACGATGCTGATTGACGCCGCGCGGCAGGCGGGTGTGGAAATTCCCACGCTCTGCTATCTGGAGGAAATCCAGAGGATCGGCGCCTGCAGAGTATGCCTCGTCGAGGTCGAAGGGGCGCGGGCACTCGTAGCCGCCTGCACGACGCCTGTAACGGACGGCATGAAGGTGAAAACGAACTCGAAGCGCGTGAGGGACGGGCGGCGCACCGTTCTGGAGCTGCTGCTTTCGGAGCACGAGGGAGATTGCCAAAGCTGCGTCCGAAACGATGACTGCGAACTCAAGAAGCTGGCGCAGCAGTTCGGCATCGACAATGTGCATTACACGGGATCCAGGGTCTCGCGAAAAGCCGATTGGAGTACGCCGGCGCTTGTGCGCGATCCGGGCAAGTGCATTATGTGCAGGCGCTGCATTACGGTGTGCAACGAAATTCAGAATGTCGGAAGCCTCGCGCCGCAGGGACGGGGCTTTAAGATGTCGATCGGACCGGCCTTCGAGCACCCCCTCTCGGATGTGGTATGCGTTCAATGCGGCCAGTGCAGCCTGGTCTGCCCGGTGGGCGCGATCAGCGAGCGGGACCAGATCGAAGAGGTGTTCGAGGCTCTCGACGATCCCTCCAAGCATGTTGTCGTGCAGACGGCGCCGGCCATTCGCGCCGCCCTGGGCGAATGCTTTGACTATCCACCGGGAACGCTGGTGACGGGGAAGATGGTTTCCGCGTTGAGACGCCTCGGATTTGACGCCGTTTTCGATACGAATTTCGCCGCCGACCTCACCATCATGGAGGAGGGGAATGAATTGCTGACCCGCCTGAAAAACGCGCTGCAGGACGGGAAGGAAACGGCCCTGCCGATGTTTACGAGCTGTTCCCCGGGCTGGATCAAATATATGGAGCATCGACACCCGGACATGCTGAGCAACCTGTCGACATGCAAGTCCCCGCAGCAGATGTTCGGCGCTGTGGCCAAAACCTTTTACGCGGAAAAAATCGGGAAGCGACCGGAGGATATTTTCGTTGTTTCCGTCATGCCGTGTACGGCCAAAAAATATGAGGCTCAGCGCCCCGAGATGCGGGCGTCGGGAGTGACGGATGTGGATGTTGTATTAACCACCCGGGAACTCGGCAGGATGATCCGCAGGGCGGGCATTCAGTTCCGTTCGCTCCCGGACGATACGATGGATTCCCCCCTGGGGATGTCGTCGGGTGCCGCGGATATATTTGCCAACACGGGAGGCGTCATGGAAGCGGCTCTGCGCACGGCCTACGAAGTGATCACGGGCCGTACGCTTCCGTTCGAAAACCTGCACGTCGAACCGCTTGCGGGACTGGAGGGCATCAAGGAAGCCGAGGTGCTTATCGAAGGAACACAGCCGGAATGGAAATTCCTTGAGGGCGTTACTCTCAAGGTCGCCGTTGCGCATTCACTGGGGAATGCCGAAAAGCTTCTGCAAAGGGTCCACAGCGGCGAGTCGGAGTATCACTTCGTTGAAGTCATGACCTGTCCGGGCGGATGTATCGGCGGCGGAGGCCAGCCGCGTATAACGGACAATGCCACCCGTCTGGCCCGCATTGAGGCCATTTATCGGGAAGACGAGGGAAAGAGGATTCGCAAATCGAATGAAAATCCGGAGATTTTACAGTTGTACAGTGAATTTCTCGAGCGCCCCCTGGGGGAGAAGTCGCACCACCTTCTTCATACGAAATATGTCCAGAGGAACAGGGTTTGAACCGTTCAGTCAACGTGAACGGCACATTGCGGTAAATCCTTCTTGACACGGGGACGAAAACCGGAGATATTATATCGTGAAAATAATCACGATATAATTGGGGAAGGGCTTCCATGAAGAAACAAACGATTCTTTTGGTAGACGATGATCCGGATTATCTGGAATCCAACCGGGCTGTTCTCGAGGCTGAAGGTTTCGATGTCCATACGGCGGAGACTGCGGAACAGGCTTTGAAGCTGGCTCGAAGCCTGAGTCCGGCCGTTGCGATACTGGATGTCATTATGGATGAGCCGGATTCGGGTTTCAAACTTGCCAGACAGATCCGCGGGAGCCGCGAAACGCGGAATGTGCGAATCGTGCTGCTGACGGCGTTGAACGATGTCAATCGGGAAAAGGGTATCGCGTACCGTTTTTCGGACGGGGACCGCGACGAACGCTGGCTTCCTGTAGACCGCATTTTAAACAAACCGGTCCGACCGTCCATGCTTGCGGGCGTCGTGCACGAACTCCTTGGAGGGCATGATGAGAAGAGCGGGCGCTAAACAGATTTTAGAAGAGGATCGGGGCCGGTCTCCCGGAGCAAACATTCCGAAGCCTTCACTGGAAAGGCTGGCGCAGTGTCATCAAATAGCGCTGCGAGCCGGAGAAGACGGAAACGAGAACCTTTCTTCAGTTTACTTATCAGAAATCCTGGGCGTCGACGAAACTCTGGTGCGGAAGGATATGGCCTCGGTCGGTATCGTGGGCAAACCTCGCGTAGGGTATTCCACGGGGCAGATTATCAGCACGCTCGAGTCGACTCTGGGACTGTCCCAGCATACGGACGCCGTACTGATCGGCTGCGGCGGCATCGGAAGCGCTCTGCTTCGCTATCCCGGCTTCAGAAAATACGGCCTCCGAATAGCGGCCGCTTTCGATGCGGACTTTGCCAAGGTAAATCAGCATGTCGGGGATTACGTCGTTCTGCCGATGGAAAAGTGCCGCAGCGTGATCAATACCTTCCGCGTCAAGGTGGCCATCCTGGCCGTGCCTATCGACGTCGCGCAGGAGACTGCCGACTGGCTTGTCGAACGTGGGGTGAAGGCGATATGGAACTTTGCCCCCATTCATTTAAGGGTACCTGCCGGCATCGTCGTACGGAACGAAAATCTGGCGCTCGGACTGGCCGAGCTGATCCATAGCCTCAGGCAAAACAACATGGAGGAGGACGACGGCGCTCGAACGCCTTGAGACCGTCAAGCCTTAAAATCGTGCCTATTGTCACTATTTCATCGGACCGATGCAAGCGCTGCTACTCCTGCGTTCGGGGGTGTCCAGCGAAGGCGATCCGGGTGCGGGAGGGCCGGGCCGAGGTCATAACGGAACGGTGCATCGGCTGCGGTCAATGTGTTCGTGTGTGTTCCCAGGGCGTCAAGCGGATTACGGACAATCTCCCCGCGGTTCATTCGCTTCTCGATCGGGGCGACGCCGTCGTGATGGTGGCGCCGTCATTCCCGGCCGCATTTCCCGATTTAAGGCCGGGCCAGGTTGTGGCCGCTTTGCGGCGCTGCGGTTTCCAGGGAGTATATGAAGTTGCTTTCGGTGCGGACCTGGTCAGCCGTGAATACAAGAGACTTTATGAAGAAGATCCGTCACGGATGAGGATCTCGACTCCCTGCCCCGCGGCAGTGGCGTATATTCAGAAATTCGCCGCCGAGCTTCTTCCTTTTCTGGCGCCCATAATGTCCCCGATGGCTGCAATGGGGAAGGCTCTGAAGACCCGTCTGCATCCGGGATGCACTACGGTATTCCTGGGACCCTGCACGGCAAAGGTCTGCGAGATACAGGATCCCGAGGTAGCTCCGTGGGTGGATGCCGTGATGACGTTTACCGAGATCTTCGACCTTTTTCGCTCGCATCAGGTCAACCCGGCGATTCAGGACGATGAGGAGTTCGATCCGCCGCACTCACTTTTGGGCTCGATTTACCCTGTGGCAGGCGGGTTGGTGAAGGTCGCGGAATTGCCGTCCGGAGTCGACCAGAATGTCGTTTATCCCGTAGAAGGCCGGGAAGAATTCATCGATCTCGTGGAAAAGCTGAAAAAGCGGATATTTTACAAAACCATGGATCTGCTTGAAACGCGCTTTTTTGACGTTCTCTTCTGCCGGGGATGCATTGAGGGCCCGGCAATGCCCGATGGTGAAACTTTGGTCCGGAGGAAAGAAAGAATCGTCGATTTCCTCCACTCCAGAAGGGCGGCTTCCCAATCGCGGAAGGATCCTGCCTGGGACAGTCTTTCGGATCTGGACATCCGTCGCTCCTTCCGTTCGGATGAACAGTCCAACGGTAAGCCGAGCGATGAGGAGATCCGGCGTGTCCTGGCGATGACGAATAAATTTACGCCCGAGCAGGAGCTGAACTGCGGCGCATGCGGGTACCGGTCCTGCAGGGAAAAAGCGATCGCGGTCATCAACGGGATAGCGGAAGTCGAAATGTGCCTGCCGTACATGATTGAGAAGCTTGAAGCGATGATAGGCCGGCTGCAGCTTTCCCACGAGCAGCTTGAGACAACCCAGGCGCAGTTGATCCGATCGGAACGCCTCGCATCCATGGGGCAGATGGCTGCGGGAATCGCTCATGAGGTCAACAACCCTCTCGGCACCATTGTCGTCTACAGCCACCTGATCAAGGACAATCCTCAGTGTCCGGCCGAGCTGAAAAGCGATCTCGATATGATCCTGAAGGAAGCAACGCGCTGCCGCACCATAGTCAGCGGGCTGCTGAATTTTTCACGACAGAGCAAGGCCGTCAAGGGCGAGGTGGATGTCCGCAATCTGCTTGAAGAAGCGGCCGACAGCGTACGTTCTCTGCCCCACGACGTTCCTGTCGAAATCGAGATTGTGTGCGAAAAGAATCTTCCCCTTGCCAGGATCGACAGGGACCAGATCCACCAGGTCCTGGTGAATTTGATGAAGAATGCGTGGGAAGTAATGACTTCGGGCGGGAAAATATTCGTTTCCGCGGCATGGGAAGAGAAAACGGGCGAATATCGCATTTCAATACGGGACACCGGCCCCGGGATTCACCCTGAGAATATGTCCAAGCTGTTCAGCCCCTTCTTCACTACCAAGCCGGTCGGCAAGGGCACGGGACTCGGACTTTCCATCTGTTACGGTATTGTGAAGATGCATCACGGTCGGATCCTCGCCAGAAATAATGATCCGGAGCCGGGCGCCACATTCGACGTTTTTCTGCCGTCCGCCCCGGAAAGCAAAGGAGAATAAGAATGACTGAGGGACTGCCTCGGGTTCTTGTAGTCGACGATGAACTTGGAATGCGGGAGGGCATGAGCCGTCTTCTAAAAAACCGGGGGTTCGAGACCGGCACGGCCGAGGACGGCGCCCAGGCTCTCGAACGCCTGGAGCAGGTGGAATACCCGATCGTGCTTGTGGACCTTAAGATGCCGGGCATGGACGGATTTGAATTTCTGAAGCGGGTAAAAGTCTCGGAAAGAGAAATAATATGCGTCGTCGTATCGGCATTCGCGACTATAGAATCTGCGGTGCAGACCACCAAAATGGGTGCCTTCGATTTTGTGGTGAAGCCGTTTACGCCCGACGATCTCATGCTGGTCGTCAATCGGGCGGTTGAGAAATGGAGACTCTCCCGGGAAACGACGCGGTTGCGGGCGGAACGGGACGCCCACCTGCTGCAGCTGGCGACTGAAAAGAGCCGCCTGCGTACGATTATGCAGTCGATGGCCGACGGGCTGCTGGTCATAAACATCGACAGGCAGGTCGTTCTGGATAACGCCGCCGCGCGCAGACTGCTCGGGCGGGCGGATGCATCCTGCGTATCGGTCCCGATCGAAACGCTGATTCCCAATCAGGAGGTTCATCGCGAAATTCAACGATTGCTCGACGTCCGGGACGATACGCTGTTCTACCTGGAGTGGGAGCCGGATGATGCGGAAGCCGCCGGATTCCCGATGGCCCTGCGGGTCAAGCTGGCGTCGATAAGAGACGAATCGAACCGGTTTCTCGGGGTGGTGGTGCTGTTGTCGGACATCAGCGGACCTAAAGAATACGAGCGCATGAAGACACGGTTTATTTCGATGGTCGCCCATGAAATCCGGTCTCCCATAGGCGCCGTTGAGAGCTACCTGAATTTATTCGAGGATGGCATTTACCTGGACGATCCCGAGCGCATACGCGGGATCGCCAGACGCTGTCTGGACCGGACGACGGCTCTTTTGGCGCTGGTCGAAGACCTGCTTGAAATTACGCGCCGCGACGGACCTTCAAAAAAGAAGAATATAGAAAAAGTCGATGTAGCGGCTCTTCTCAGGGACCTGGTCGAATTCCATGGTCCGTCGGCCAGGGAACGGGGAATTTCCCTCAAGACGCAAGTGACGGGGAATCGCCATGTTATCGATGCGGACCCCGGCGATGTCGAACGCGTGATCGGGAACCTCCTGTCCAACGCAATAAAGTACAACAAAGATTCTGGAAAAGTATTCATCCGTCTCGAGGATGTTTGCGATGCGATCCGTCTGGAAGTCCAGGATACGGGCATAGGCATGACACCCGAAGAGACAAAACGCCTGGGGGAGGAGTTTTACAGAATTAAAAACTCCAAAACCCGCGCTATTACGGGAACAGGACTGGGACTTTCCCTGGTCAAAAAGATTGTTGCTTCCTATAACGGCGTTCTGGAGATCGACAGCACTCCGGACGAAGGGAGCTCATTCAGGGTTTCTATACCGGCCCGTTCCGAAATACCTGCTGCCGAAAATCGGAAATGAGGTGCAATATGCTTTCTGTGACAAGTGAAATCAAGGCATCCAATGCCATTCACCCTGAAAAAATTCATGCCATTATCGACGGTCAAAAGACGGCGGATAAAGTGAGAGTCCGGGAATGTATCGCGCGTGCCCGTACGCTGAAAGGTTTAACCCTTGAAGAGACGGCGGTACTTACGGCCTCGGAAGATCCGGAACTGGTGCAGGAAATCTACGATGCGGCAAAATACGTGAAGCATGAAATATACGGAAAGCGCCTGGTGCTTTTCGCTCCGCTCTATTATTCCAATTACTGCAGCAACAACTGCCTTTATTGCGGCTTCCGTCGAGACAATCCGCAGCCGCGCCGGCAATTGACTCTGGATGAGGTGGAAAAGGAAACGCGCTGCCTGATCGACCAGGGGCACAAACGCATTCTCGTCATCGCGGGAGAAGACAACAGAAAGAGCAGTTTCCGGTACCTGCTGGATGTCATCGACCGCGTGTACCGGGTCCGCTCCGGGAATGGTGAAATCCGGAGGATCAACGTTGAAATGGCGCCTATGACCGTGGAGGAATTCCGGGAGCTTCGGGACATGAAAATCGGAACCTATGTCCTGTTTCAGGAGACGTACGATCCGGACGTGTACCGCCGCATGCACCCCCCGGGTCCTAAAGCCGATTACGCCGCCCGGCTCAATGCGATGGACAATGCCATGGAGGGAGGCATTAACGATGTCGGCATCGGCTCGCTCTTCGGTTTGAACGACTGGCGGTTTGAGGTGCTGGCTCTTTTAAGCCACGCGCAGCATCTCGACCGGCGCTTCGGAACAGGGCCCCATACCATAAGCGTTCCGCGCCTCGAACCCGCGGAATGCGCGCCGATGGCGATGCATCCGCCCTGCCCGGTCAGCGACGCAGACTTCAAGAAACTCGTGGCCATCATCCGCCTGGCCGTTCCCTATACCGGCATAATCCTGTCTACGAGGGAATCGGCTGAAATGAGGAGCGCGTTGTACGATCTCGGAGTCTCCCAGATCAGCGCCGGAAGCCGGACGAGCCCCGGCGGCTATACGGAACAGCAGGGGGAAACGGCGCAGTTTTCCCTTGGGGATCACCGGACGCTCGACGAAGTCATCGCCGATGTGTCTTCCCGGGGGTATATCCCGTCGTTCTGCACCGGCTGTTACCGGCTGGGGCGTACGGGACAGGATTTTATGGATCTGGCCAAGCCAGGACTGATTCGGGCGCATTGTCTCCCCAATGCAATGTTTACGTTTGAAGAATATATCCAGGATTACGCGACGCCGGCGACCGCGGAACTGGGGGAGCGGACCATAGAGCATATGCTGCAGCAGGACGTGCCGGAGGTCATGCACGCCAGGGTGACGAAAGTCCTGGATCGGATCCGGAACGGCGAGCGGGATATCTACTTCTAATCCTGTTTAAGTCTACGGCCTGAGGTCATGGGACCAGGGAAGGCTGCGCCGATCCTGCGGGAATTTTGTGAGTAGTACCTTTTCGTTCCGGGTTTCCCGTTTCCCGTTGAAAGACGGTTAATGAAAAACTCAGAACGGGGAACGGGAAACGATACATTTGCAAACACGATTCACGCCCCGCTTTGCGGGGCGGGTCAATACCGCGTCTTGCAGGCGAGGATGTTTATGAGCGGTTGGACCGGTAAGGAGATCGTCGAAAGGCTCCGGAGCCCGGAGCCCGAATCTCTTTTTGCCGAGGCGGATGAAGTACGTCTGGCGGCTCATGGCCGTTGCGTGCATCTTCGGGCCCTGATGGAAACCGGAAATATCTGCCGGGCGGACTGCCTCTACTGCGGGTTAAGACGCGGGAACACATCGCTGGAACGCTATTCTCTGGAGGCGGACACGATTGTCGAAACCGCCTTCCGGGCGGCAAAGGGCGGATTTCGGACCGTCGTTATGCAGTCAGGGGAAGACGGAGGGAAACGGCCGGAATTTATGCGCGATGTTGTCGCATCGATCCGGAGTTTTTCGGATGCGGCGATCACGCTTTCCTTCGGCGAATGGCCCGATGATGCATACGGCATGTGGAAACAGGCGGGAGCCGACCGCTATCTTTTAAGGTTCGAAACTTCAAACCGCCGCCTTTATTCCTTTTTAAGGCCCGGCAGAGCACTTGAACAACGACTGGCCTGCCTGGAGTCCCTGCGAAAGTCCGGGTATCAGGTTGGAACCGGGTTCATGGTGGGCCTGCCGGGGCAGACGGTGGGCGATCTGGCGCAGGATCTGCTGCTTCTGCATGAACTGGATCCGGCAATGGCCGGAATCGGTCCCTATATCCCCCATTCCTTAACGCCGTTAGCTGTGAAAAACGAAGGCCGGAAAGGTCCGGACTGGAGAGATGATCCCGTTTTAAAGGACTGCGATGCTGCGGAGATGAGCCTTCGATGCCTGGCGATGGCACGGATTATGAATCCTTTTCTACACCTTCCGGCTACAACCGCGCTGGAAGTGGCTCTGGAAAACGGGTACCGCAGAGGGTTGTCCGCCGGCGCCAATGTGCTCATGATAGACGTAACGCCGAGCCGCTACAACCGGGCTTATGAAATTTACCCCGGGAGAGATTCCGGAAAAGATGAGGATCCTGCCGAGCTTTGGAAACGTTGCGCTTCAGCCCTTTCGGCCCTCGGTTATGCCGTTTCCAATGACAGGGGAGACGGGAAGCGTGCGGATGCGTCTCTGACGCCGTCAACCGCCGACGCCGGGAATTATCTCTGTTCCTATCCCGCTGCGGACAGCGTTTGAAGAAGCCGTCGAGGATAGTGAGAGCGTGAGGACGGGAAGAGACTGTAAAAGATCTGTTGAGGAAAAACAGGGATTCCTGGAGTATATTGAGGGATTTTGTAAACGGCTTATAGCGATCATTTAAATGAATCATCTGTATTAAATCGGATCGCGGGTTTTTCCCGTGCATAAACGTGTCGAATGATATGCCTTCACCGCCGGGGGGATATGGAAGGGCTGACAGAATGTCGACCGTAAAGAAAACCTATTCATTTACTGCAGAGTCGATTCCTTACAAACCCGAGCATTACCGGGAATGGAGACGCAGGCAGGTTGTGCGGATGAGCATAACCTATCTGGCTCCCCTGATCATCCTGATAGTTTATTTTCACTACAGGACTATGGGGATCGAAGCGGAAAGCCGCCGCGCGCAGATCGGCGCCATCGCGGAACATCAGGCCAATACCCTGGACCTGTTTCTCACCGAACGCCGCTTGAATCTTGCAAACCTGATCGACCATCCCAGGTTCGCCATTACTCCGACATCCGCGGATATGGCCGAGTATTTAACGGATCTGAAACGGATCAGCGACGCTTTCGTCGATCTCGGGTTTTTCGATGCCGACGGAATCCAGGTATCCTACGCGGGCCCCTACCCGTCACTGGAATCCAGGAACTACAGGAACGAGGCATGGTTCAACGCTTTGCGGAGCAGCAAGGATAATTTCGTCATTTCAGATATCTATATGGGATTTCGGCAGCAGCTGCATTTTACCATCGCCGTGAGCCGGATTTACCGGGAAGAGATGATCGTTCTGCGTGCGACTCTGGATCCGGCCCGAATGTACGAGTATATTCAGTCCCAGCAGTCCGCCGGAGACGTGATAACCAGCATTGTCAACGCCCGGGGACAATATCAGCTTGTAGATGAGAAGGTGGGGCAGCCTCTGGACCTGTGCCCCGTCTCCGTCCCGGCCGGGCGGGCGTACGGAGGGGGAACGGCCAAGATAGACGGTGCAAAACGGCCGTATGCATTCCGCTGGCTCCGGAATTCGAACTGGTGCCTGATTGTACAATCGGTTGCCGATGCGGGGTCGATTTTCAGCAGTGTACAGCTGCGTTCCATGCTGGTTTCGGCCGCGCTGCTGCTGATTTCCATCATCATCATCCTGAACCGCTCGAACAAACTTGTCGCCCAGCAGAAAAGGGCGGATCAAACCAGGGCCCAACTGGAACATGCTTCCAAACTGGCCTCAGTCGGCGAGCTGGCGGCCGGAATCGCCCATGAGATCAACAATCCGCTTGCCGTAATTACGGTGGAAGCCGGCCTGCTGATGGACTATACCGATCCCCAGTTCGGTCTGACGCTCGAAAGCTCGGAACTTCGGCAGCGGCTGCAGAGTATCCAGGATTCAGCGTTTCGTTGCCGCGATATTACGCTTAAATTATTGCGCTTCGTGCGCCGCTCCGATTTCGACCTGAAAGAGCACGATATTCATTCCCTGATCGACGGCGTCATTTTCGGACTTTTGGGGAATGAAATCGAAAATTCCAACGTGAAGTTGACATGCGATTACGACCGTTCGCTGCCGCAAATAACTACGGACGGCAACCAGCTGCAGCAGGTCGTTTTGAATATTGTCAATAATGCCCGGGATGCAATCGACGGGCGTCAGGGTGAAATCGAAATTTCGACATCGAGGCGTGGAAATAAAATCGTTGTTTCAATTCGGGATACGGGCGGAGGTATGCCCCCGGATGTTCTGGGCAAGCTGTTCGTCCCGTTTTTTACGACCAAGGAAGTCGGCAAAGGAACGGGGCTGGGATTGTCCGTCAGTTACGGAATCGTCCGCGGTCTGGGTGGAGAAATAGAGGTTGAAAGTGTGGCCGGCGAGGGGAGCGTTTTCAGGCTGGTGCTTCCCGTAAAATCCAAACGTTCCATTGACAGGAGTGGAAACAACCAATGAATACAAAAACCGCAGGGGATTTGATGGTGCCCCTGGATGAATATCCGGTTATAGCGGAATCGTCAACCGTTCTTGAGGCCGTGATCCGGTTGAGAGAATCGCGTAAAAGAATGGAGCGCGAACGCCAGCCTTATCAGGCAGTACTGGTTGCCGACGGATCCGGCCGTATAATCGGCAAGCTCGGCCAGCTGGCCATGCTGAAAGCGCTGGAACCCGGGAGCCAGATCCTCGGGGACCGGGATACGCTGGAAAAAGCCGGCGTCGGCGATACGCTGCTGGAAACAGCGCTGGATCACATGCAAGCTTTTCAACACGACTTTTCAGGATTGTGCAAAGGAGCGGCTGCTTTGCCGGTGGCCAGGGCCATGAGCCCGGTTCGTGAACATATCGATATTCGTATGCCTGCGGGTGAAGTCGTTCACAGGATGGTCGCATGGCAGACATTGTCCATCCTTGTTACTGAGAACAACAGGCCGGTGGGACTGGTTCGGCTTTCCGACCTGTGTGATGCAGTTATTACGGAGATGTGCCGTACCGCATCTGAAAGCGTTGCCGGGGAATAAATGCATGGCGAAAATATTATTGGTGGATGACGAGGCTAAATTCCGCAGTGATACGGCAGAACGTCTCAAGTTGCGCGGCCTGGAAACCGTACAGGCCTGCAACGGCGAGGAAGCCATCAAAGTTGCCAGAAGCGACAGCGATATTGATGTCACGGTCCTGGATCTCAGGATGCCGGGAATGGATGGAGAGCAGACCCTGGCCGAGTTGAAAAAATACGCGCCGGCCATGCAGGTGATTATGCTGACCGGTCACGGTTCCATGGAGTCGGCCATGACCACCGGGCGATTGGAGGCGTACGGGTACCTCCAGAAGCCGTGCAAAATTGAGGATCTGCTGGAAATGATTGAGTCGGCACGCCGGGACCGGCCGCATGTCATGGCGCGCCATGAAATCCCTCATGTTGAGAAGGGATCCTTGAAAAAATGGCTGGTCGGGTCTCACAATTCCCGCCCCGGAGTGATCCTTTTCGGCGTTCTTGTCTTTGCGGCGATATTGCTGACTCCTCCTCCGCAGCGCCTGATGGATATTCTCTCGGCGCCGAAAACCGGCGAGATGACCGATATCAACATGGGATACGCCGGATATCGCCAGATGAAAGAAGGGGAGAACATCTCCGACTACTACAGCCGGAAGCATAAGATGTACGATTCCGTCATCGATGCCGACGGGAATAAAGTGAACCATAGCCAGACTCCCCTGAAAGTATCCCTCAAGGCACGGGTCATGCTGGCCACTCTGATAGTTGCGGCTGTTTTCTGGGCTACGGGAGCGATACCCGTCGGCATCACGGCCCTGATGGTCGGAGTGCTGATGTATTTTTGGGGAATATTCGAACCCGATGAAATCGCTCAGGCGTACGCCAAAGATGCCGTTCTGTTCGTCTTCGGAGTCCTCGCCATTGCGGTCGCCATATCGAAAACCGGCCTGGACAGGAGAATAGGCCTTCTGCTCCTGGGTCCGGCAAAATCGATCCCGCGGCTCCTTTTAGTGTTTCTTCCGCTTCTGGCGATGGCGTGTTCCGTTGTATCGGAGCACGCGCTGGTTGCCTTTATCATGCCGCTTTTCATGATGGTTTATGTTTCGGCTATCCGAACGGCGGGTGTAAAGCAGGACCGCGCTCTGGCTGTCATGTTCGCTCTTGCGCTCTGTTATTCGGCCAATGTCGGCGGGCCGGGGTCCCCGGCGGCGGGGGGGCGGAACGCGATTATGATGGGCATTCTGCAGGACTACAACGTTGCGCCGACTTTCGGTGAATGGGTGATGTATGGAATGCCTTTCGTACCGGTTATGGCTCTGCTCATAGGGCTCTATTTCTATTTCGTTCTCGGAAGGAAGCTTAAAGTAGGCAAACTCAACGTATCGAATATTGTACGCCAGGCTTCGGAGCAGATCGGTCCGATGAATCGCAACGAATACATTACCGCGGCTGTGCTGCTAATGGTGGTCGTTCTCTGGGTCGGCGCCAGCGATGTCTTCGGGATGGGAGGTCCGGTCATTCTCGGCCTGGTGCTGTTGAACATCATGCGGATTTTAAAATGGCGCGACATTACCTCGATTCACTGGGAGGTTGTGGCACTGTACGCCAGCGCCAGCGCGCTGGGGAAGGGGCTGGCGGAGACGGGAGGGGCGCTCTACCTGGCGGACGGCTTCCTGGGAATCCTTCCCCGGTTCATGCAGGACGGGTCGGGACTGGCCATGGCCGCGAGCCTGTTCACGGGGATTACCACTAATTTCATGAGCGACGGGGCGACCGTTTCGGCGATCGGGCCCATTACCGTACCGATGGCGACGATCAGCGGAACCCATCCATGGATGGTAGGGCTGGCTACAGCTTTCGCCTCCTCTTTTGCACACATGCTGATCATCGGAACGCCGTCGAACGCGATTGCATTCGCCATGGCGAAAGATCCGGTTACCGGCGAACAGCTGGTGCAGCTGTCTGATTTTTTAAAGCATGGCGCGGCTATTTTAATACTGTCCTTCGCCGTGCTTTGGGGATGGACGATATTCGGCTACTGGCAGTTCGTTGGATTTTAAATGATGGAGGGCCTCATGTCCGAAAAAATCAAAATTTTAATCGTAGACGATGAAGAAGCTTACGTCATATCCATGGCAAAACGTCTGGAAATAAGGGGCTTCGAAGTCCGGACGGCAACCCGGGGCGCTGAGGCTGTTGAAGCCGCCCGCAGGGAGCAGTTCGATCTTGCACTGCTGGATCTCAAGATGCCCGGAATGGACGGCAAGGAAGTGCTTGAAATTCTCAAGAAGGAAGACAAGTACATTGAAGTGGTAATCCTGACGGGGCACGGATCGGTGGATTCAGCGGTTGATTGCACCAAGCTGGGGGCATTCGGCTACCTGCCCAAACCCTATGAGCTCGAAAAGCTGCTGGACACACTGAAGCAGGCATATCAGGCAAAGATGGAAAAGAAATTCAATGCGAACCAGGAACTGATGGAGAAAATTACCAAACTGGCTACGGGGTCGAGCGCCCTGGCGATACTGCGTGAGCTTAAAAAAGTGAATGATGAAAATCAGCCCTGAAGCCCCAAAACTCCTGTACGAACGTTCAAACGTTTAACTTCTAACGTATAACGTGCAACGATGCTTTTTGTTTTTAACGTTCAACATGCAACGTTCAACGCGCAACGGTTTTATCAGTAGCTCCCGCCGTCAGCCTGACAATTTCGACCCGTCGGATATCAAACCCCAACAGCTCACGTT
>CAZPHK010000005.1:41770-68549 GCA_964586015.1 uncultured Acidobacteriota bacterium
GCCGTCAGCCTGACAATTTCGACCCGTCGGATATCAAACCCCAACAGCTCACGTTCGCACGTGCAACGTATTTTAACGTGCAACGATGCTTTTTGTTTTTAACGTTCAACATGCAACGTTCAACGCGCAACGGTTTTATCAGTAGCTCCCACCGCCAGCCTGACAAGTTCCGACCTGTCGGATATCAAACACCAACAGCTCACGTTCGCACGTTAGTACGTTCGCACGTTAGCACATCCACACGTTCAGTATTGAACTGGGAATTTTTTAAGAATTTACATCGACTTTTTCCGGTCCGCTGCCGTCAAATGGAAATAATGGCAAAAGAAAAGGCGGACCGGATGGTGGAACATACGGATGCGTACTCGGTTGCGGGGCAGGGGATCGCTCCCTCTCCCGGCAGGACACAGGAAGATTTATGGGTGGAAGCCAGCCGTAAGGGAGACACCCGGGCATTCAACCGGCTTGTGCTGAAATGGGAAAAGACGGTATACAACATCACGCTGAGAATGCTCCAGGACCGGGAAGAAGCCGCGGAAGCAACTCAGGATATTTTCCTTCGAGCCTACAGGAATATCGGACGCTTTCGTCGTAATGCCCGATTTTCCACCTGGATATACCGGATTGCGACGAATCACTGTATTACCTGCATGCGACGAAGGCCTCCGGGCATCCATCAATCCCTGGACGACGGCAGCCCCGATAGTTTTCAGGCACAACTGCAGGTAAGCGGCTCCCAGATCGACACAATCATCCATTCTGAACGACAGGGCAGGGTCCATAAAGCGCTGTCGCATCTGGTTCCGGAGCAGCGCGCCGCGGTTGAACTGAAGTTTTTTCAGGGAATGACTTTCGAGGAAATAGCCGCTGTCCTCGAAACTCCCCTGAGCACCGTCAAGTCGCGGATATATGCAGGCCTGGAAATATTGAAGGTCCGCCTTGCCGATGATGCATGACAGGGAGGGAAGAGCAATCATGAAATCCGACTGTACCGAATATCAAAAACAGATCGCACGTTTACTCCTGGGGGATTTGACGCCGGAAGAGCAAAAGTCGCTGGAGGAACATCTATCCGAATGCTCTGTGTGTGCCTCGGAGAAGGAGAGGTATGCCGGAACCGTAAACCTGCTGCAGTCCGTCGGGGACGAACCGGCGCCGCGGCATTTCTTCGTGCAGCCCCGGGAAACGGATTCCAATCCGTGGAGGCTTTTCCTCCAGTTGAAACGGGGCTGGCAGGTGGCGGCGGCTGTTTGTGCAGCCATTGTCTTCCTGTTGGGGTTCGCGGCGGTTTCCGATCTCGAGGTCCGGGCCGATGCCGGCGGCTGGGCAGTCCGATTCGGATCGAATGCCGACGTTGCCGCATTAAGGGCGGATCTGATGAATACGATCATTGAAAGAGACGAGGCTTCCGCGGCCCGGATAGCCGGAATCCGTGAAAATATCGGGGGTGTGCTGTCCGATATGGCCTCCCAGCAGCGGGACATGATGACCGCGCTGGTCCGGCAGGATGCACTGCTGGATCAGCGGATATCGCTTACCGAGAACCGCCTGAAAGAGGAAAACCGGGACCTGGTTTTAGGCGTATACAATGCCGTAACGAAACAGCGGGCGCAGGATCTGGGGATGATCGATCTTCGAATGGACACTTTCGAAAGCAGTTACGCTGTAAAAGAGCGTCAAACAAATGAACTTCTGAGTGCTTTGATTCAGCACTCCGCATTGGAATCGCAATAAATAGGAGAAAAATAAATGAAAAGAAACTGTTTCGGCATATTTTTATCTCTTCTGATGGCGATGACTGCATGGGCGCAGGGGGTTAATGCGCCGTTCGATATGGCAAAAACCCAGAAAGAACTGGAAATCATGCGGGGCATTTTCAAGACGACGCTTTCCTTTAACTCAGGGGATTCGCAAAGGGATCGCTTTTTTGATTTTGCCGATATACGTTTTTTGTACCTTACAGACCAGGGAGTGAACTTCTATGTGCAGAACCCGGGTTTTTCCCCTCCAGTCATTGCCCTGGACGATATTAGGATTCAATTCGATGAAGCAGCATTGCAAACGAACCTTGAAAAGATGGAAGAAAATCTGAAAATGGTGCAGGAAAATCTGAAGCAAAAAGGAATAGGCGCAGGAGAATATGACTCCGCCAGAAAGTCTATTGAAGAAGCGAATGCAGAGGTCAAGCGGGGAAAGGAGGCTTGGGAAGCTCAAAGGGCAAAGATGCTGGAGCAACAGAAAGAGATGCAGGAAAAAATACAAGCCCAGAATGAAAAAATAGCCAAACAAAAGGAAGACCAAAGACAAAAGTTGACCGGGATCAAGGAGTCTCTGATTGAAGCGGTTGCCAGCTATGGAGATTCCCTGACGACCGTGAAAAACGACGAGTATATAAACCTGGTATTCGATACGAGCGGTCAATACGACATCGTATCCATTCAGAAATCATGGATCAAAGACTATAAGGCGGGAAACCTGACGCTGGACCAGTTCAAAGCGAAGTCGATTCAATATTCAATGAAGGGGAGATAGTATCGTTGATTAAACGTTCGAACGTTTAACCTCGAATGTTAAACGTTCGAACGTTGAAAAGTTACACGTTAAAAGAAAAAAGATCGTTGAATGTTGGAAACCGTTGTCCTGAAGCGTGGGAGTCAAATAACAGCAATTCCCCATCATAGCTTGTCGATTTCCGATCCTGTCGCCCCTATGCGGGGCTCGATTCTATGTTACGCTTACGAGGGGCTTACGCCACTCGCTAGTTACCCTCACCCATTCAGGGTGAAAAATTACCGCCAAGTCAGTCTGACAATTTCCTGCCAATCAGACGTCAAACTCCATCAATCCACGTTCGCACGTTTCCACGTTCGACATTAGAAGTTGGGCGTTCAAAGTTCCACGTCCAAACGTTCATACTATAAGATAAATCTCAGTAAGCTTTACCGGGAGCCTAACGATTTTCGACCCGTCAGATAACGAACTCCGACAACCCACGTTCGCACGTTAGTACGTTAGCATGTTCAAACGTGCAACGATGCTTTTTGTTTTTAACGTTCAACATTCAACGTTCAACGTGCAACGGCTTTATTTTCTTTGAGCATCAGCTCAACAGCAGCGCCAAATCGTCCGAACTAAGATTGCGCAGCAGACTGTTGTCCTGGGTGATGATGGCGTCGGCGATTTCCCGCTTGTTCGCCTGCAGCGACAGCACTTTTTCTTCGATGGTATCCTTCGCGATGATCCGATAGGCGAAAACCGACCGCGTCTGTCCGATCCGGTGTGTCCGGTCAATGGCCTGCGCCTCGACGGCGGGATTCCACCAGGGATCCAGGAGGAACACATACTCCGCCGCGGTCAGATTCAATCCCAGCCCCCCGGCCTTGAGGCTGATAAGAAAAAGCCGGACTCCGGGATCATTCTGAAAACGTTCCACGGGGGCAGCGCGGTCGCGTGTCTGCCCGTCCAGATATTCATAACCGATTTTCTCAAGGTCCAGATGCATGCGCAGTATTTCAAGAACGGATGTGAATTGTGAAAAGACCAGGGCTTTATGGCCTTCATCCAGGATCTCCATGAGCCGGGGCAGCAGCATATCCAGCTTGGCGCTCGATTCTTTCATTCTGCCGCGATCGATCAAGCCGGGATGGATGGCCGCCTGGCGAAGCCTTAAAAGAGCTTCCAGTATGTATATCTTGGATTTACCAATTCCGTTTTGTTCGACGCGCTCGAGAAGGGATTGCCGGTAATGAGCACGAAGTTCGTTGTACAGGGATCTTTGCGCGTGTTCGAGCTTGCAGTAGATGGTCTGCTCCACCTTTTCCGGCAGTTCCGGTGCGACCTGGCCTTTCGTGCGGCGTAGAATGAAGGGGCGGAGTGCCCTGGCCAGAAGTGCGTTATTTCCGTTCCCGGTTTTTGCCTGCAGCCCCTTTCCATTCTTGAAGACCGACGCGGATCCAAGCATTCCCGGATTCAGAAATTCAAAAAGACTCCAAAGTTCACCGATGTGGTTTTCGATTGGGGTCCCGCTGAGCGCCAGGCGGAAACGGCCTTTCAGAAGTCTTGCCGCTTTGGAGGATTCGGTTGAAGCGTTTTTTATGGCCTGCGCTTCGTCGAGAATGATGTAGTCAAAGAATTTTTCTTTAAAGAAGGGCGCATCCCGGCGAAGCGTCCCGTAGGTTGTAAAGATCGCGTCGTAATCGTCAAAATGCTCGTGGCTTCGAATCCGCTCCCCTCCGGTATGGTCGAGAATACGAATCCGGGGAGTGAATCGCTCCGCCTCCTGGAGCCAGTTGAAGACCAGGGACCGGGGCATGACGACCAGGGAAGGGGGCGGCCGGTCGGCGGATTTTTCGTTTTCCCTGAGGCTCCGTCTTTCTTCAAGGAGTGCAAGCACCTGAATGGTCTTGCCCAGACCCATATCGTCCGCCAGGCAGCCTCCAAAACCGAATTGCCGCAGAAAGTGCATCCAGCCCAGGCCTGTGCGCTGGTACGGACGAAGCAATCCCTGAAATCCGGCCGGCGGATCGGCCGCTTCCACTCCTGAAAAGGACCGCAGTTCATTCCTTACCCTCTGGAATACTTCATCGCAGCCGGCCGAGGGTTCCGCTTCCAGCAAAGCGTCCAGCAGCCCCGCCTGGTTGCGACCGTACCGTACATGATCCTCCTGCAGAGCGCCCAGTTCGAACAGCATCCCGTATTTATCCATCCAGTCCTCGGGCAGCATTCCGTAGCTGCCGTCATCAAGGACAACGGTGGATTCTTTCCGCTTCAAAGCGGCCAATAAACGGGGAATCGTTATGCTTGTTTCCCCGTACTCGATCGAGCCATGAAGCTCAAACCAGTCGATTCCCGAGGAGAGATTGAAGCGAAAGGCGCCCGGATTGCGAAAAAGTCTGCCTTCCGCTTCCACCTGCCAGCCTGCGGTGACAAGTTCCTTTACGGCCTGCGGGAGTCGTGTCTTGGCGACCGTCCAGCATTCGGTGCTTCGGTAGTCTTTCCATCTCTTGAATCCGGCTTCTTCGAGCGTTTGCCGGGCCGACTTCTCCTGCCCGGACTGGCGCGCTATCCTGAGTCGTTCGCCGGGCAGGATAATGCACGGCGTCTTTTCGAACTCCCCGATTATATGGGACCGGTAGTCGAAAGACAGTTCTCCCATGATGTACGTCGTTCCCCAGGGCTTGCGCTGCGTGTGTATGTTCAGAACCGGCTGGGGGGGCACCGTGATTTCCTCCAGCCGGAGTTTCTCCGGCAGTATCATGGGGGGCAATGTAGGGATTGCGTACATCTTATCGAGCCATTGATCGGCTTCGGAGTCCGGAAAAAAGAAGGAGCCTTCGTTGCGGAAAAAGGAGATCCAGTCGGCGGGTCCGGTGAAAAAGGAAACGGATTGTCCGAGAATCAATACTCCTTCCTGTGAGATATATTCCGGAATGCCGATATCAATGCTCCGGTCCTTCCGGCGGAAAACTCCGGAGACTTCGTATCGTCCCGCGGCGCAGTCCGGACGGACGTCGATTATAAAAGTCCATGGTTCTGAATCGTCCCAGCGCAAAGGAATCATTTCGCCGTTCTGGGGTGAACGGAGACAGAGGCGTCCCGTTTTGGACATTTCGGGCAGCAGTGCCTGCAGATCGTGGGCTTTCGGCGTAAAGCGGGCCGTGGACTCGTATTGGCTGCGATACCAGGTTTCGCGCTGTACGCCTAAGAGGCGGTGCAGGATTTGGCGGTCGACCGGATCGGGAACCAGCGGCAGCATTTCGTGCGTGAAGGCAAGGGGCCTTTCCTTTTTCCAGCCCCCGGTTTTTTTCGGTTCCCGGGTATGGAGATGGATCGCCGGTCCGTAATCCGGCATCTGTCCCGAAACCTCGAAGACGTAAAGAATTTCCCGTTCCGGAGGCCACACGGGCAGTTCCGGGACATGTTCCCGGGCCTGATTGAAATTGAATTTATCCAGCAGCCGGCGCCAGTTGTCCGGGGTTGCCGGGTCGATTCGCGGTCCCTTCTCCGGATCCGAATACCCGGAAAGGCGGATGTCCTCAAAATCCGTTCCTTCAGGGCCGACGTTTTTTTCATGGAAAGGATCCACATACGCCGGGATGAGCTCATTCGGGAAATTATGCTTCCAGTTCCTCAGAATGCCCCGTTTTTCCATTTCCAGGAGCGTTGCCCATATATGCTTGCAAACATTAAAGTTATCTTCAAAAAAAGGGCAGCTGCAGGAGTAAATAAGGGATTTGTTTTCCCGCTCCAGATCAACATCGTACGTACGGGTGCCGCGCACCTCGGCCGAAACGAATTCGGCGTCTTCGTACACAATGGAAACGCAATTTCTTTCGAAATAGTCGCGACCGCGTTCTTTGATTTTCCGGCCGATATGCCGGCCCAGCGCATCCAGTTGAGACATAAACCTTCTATTATACCTGCCTGGGAAAATATTGGTAATTGAAGTTTGGTTCTCCTCAATCAGAACGTTTACAGGTTTCAGGTTTACAGGTCGGCAAGTTTGCAGGTTCTGTTTGCAGGTTAGAAGTTACAGGTTTGCAGAAATACCGACCTCGGCTACAAACCTCGAACCTCCAACTTATTAGCAGAACTTGTCAACCTGTAACCTGAGAACTTGTAAACTGTATGCTTTCCGTCGAGTTACAAGTGGTCTATTCCGGTCCGTCTTGGGATGGTCTGGCTGCTTGATCGTTTGTGTTTATTGAAAAGTAATTTCGGCTTATTATTGATGTTATGGAGAAAAAAGCGGATTCGCCCCGGATACAACGGCGTCCACGCCCGGACTGGTTGAAGGTAAGGCTGCCCGGCGGGGAGAGCTACAACAGGCTAAAATCCCTGGTTCGGGAAAAGAATCTTCACACGGTCTGCCAGGATGCCCGCTGTCCCAATATCGGCGAGTGCTGGGGAAAGGGTACCGCCACCTTCATGATCCTGGGCGAAGTCTGTACGCGATCCTGCAGGTTTTGCGCCGTTAAAACCGGTTTGCCTACGGAGTACGACCGTGACGAACCGGGGCGTATCGCCGCCGCTATAAGGGAGATGGGGTTGCGGTATGCGGTGATTACTTCCGTGGACCGGGACGATTTGGACGACGGAGGCGCATGGGTTTTCGCAGAGACAATTCGCCGGACAAGGGCCGCCTGTCCGGATATACGGATGGAGGTTCTTATCCCGGATTTTCAGGGGAATTCCGGGGCTCTTCGAACGGTTGTCGAAGCGGGACCGGATGTTTTGGCCCATAACGTGGAAACGGTCCCCCGGTTGTACCGTTCTGTGCGGCCGGGATCCCGTTACCGTCGATCCTTGGATGTCCTGGTCGATGCCAAAAAGCTGCAATCCAACCTGGTTACGAAATCCAGCCTCATGCTGGGACTGGGGGAAAGCAGGGATGAAATTCTGGAAGTCCTGAATGATCTGCGGGATGCCGGGGCGGATATTGTCACGCTCGGCCAGTACCTCCAGCCCACACGCGACAACCTTCCCGTTGAAAAATTTTACACTCCTGAAGAATTTGCCGGATACAGGGCTTATGCCCTGTCTGCCGGATTCCGGTCCGTCGCGTCCGGACCCCTCGTCCGCTCCTCCTACCACGCGGAACAAGCATTCCCGTTATAATCGAACATCAAACGTTTGAACGTTCAACGTTGAAGGTCTAACGTTTAACGTCCAACGTTCAAACGTTCAGCATGGGAGTTAAATGTCAGAAGCCCTTATCAGCAGCTAATCGACTTCCGATCCATCATATAACGAAATCCATCAACTCACGTTCGCACGTTGGCACGTTCCCACGAGCAGCGTTTTTTCCAACGTGTAACGATCTTTTTGTTTTTAAAGTGCAAACATTCCCACGTGCAACGTGCAACGGTTTTATGCTTTCACGTTCATTGGGCTATTAATCTCCTGTTTGTGCTATGATTGTGGATATAAGGCACACAATATCATGGCAAAAATCTGCGGCTTTGTTTTGGCATATTTCTTCCTGTTTTCGACCCCTCCGGGATTTGGTCGCATCGCCCGGATTTCCCTCGACGGTGCTATTGATCCGGTGACCGCGGGATTTGTGGTTCGCTGCATCGATCAAGCCGAGCAGGACAAGGCACAATTCATTCTGATTCGGATTCAAACTCCGGGCGGTTTCGGATCGTCGATGGAGGAAATTATAGGGCGCATGCTGAGCAGCAATGTCCCGACTGTAGTGTACGTGGCGCCGAGCGGCGCCAAAGCGGCTTCCGCAGGGTTCTTTGTTCTTATGGCGGCGGACGTCGCCGTCATGGCTCCGGGAACGAATACCGGAGCGGCGCACCCGCTTATGGCGATCGGGGGATTTCCGGTCAGCGGCGGGGAAGCCGGGAAAACCCTGGAGGAAAAGATAACGAGCAATGCGACCGCATACCTGCGCAGCATCACGAGCAAAAGACAACGAAACGTGGAGGAAGCGGAAAAAGGAGTGACGGAGAGCAAGTCCTTTACCGAGGTTGAGGCGCTGAATTCCCACCTGATAGATTTCATAGCCGAAAACGAGGCGGAGCTTCTTGAGAAGCTGAACGGTTATAGGGTGCAGCTTTTTTCGGGAGAAGAGCGGACGCTCGAAACGCAGAATCAGGATTTTATCGATTATCAGATGACATGGCGGGAAGAGATGCTTGCCTTGATATCCCAGCCGAATCTGGCGCTTCTCCTGGGGCTTGCAGGCGTGGTGCTTCTCTATTTCGAGTTTACCAATCCGGGCTTCATCGCACCCGGAGTCATCGGCGCCATTTGCGTATTGTTGTCCATCCTCGGATTCTCGTTTCTTCCCGTCAACTATGTCGGGGCGCTTTTAATCCTTCTTGCAATAGGGCTGTTTGTCGCGGAAGTCAAGGTGGGAGGATTCGGGATTCTCGGCATCGGAGGAATTGTGTCCATGATTTTCGGAATGCTGATACTGGTCGATTCCCCGGATCCGGCGGTCCGGATAGGAATATACACGGCTCTGGCGTTGACGCTGCCGTTCGCGGCTATTTTGATTATCCTGATGATCGCTCTTCTCCGGTCGCTGCGGCAGAAGGTTGCCACGGGGGATCAGGGAATGGTCGGTCTCATCGGCGTTGCGGACAGCGAAATCGGCCGGAACGGCCGCGTTAAAGTAAGGGGGGAATACTGGACGGCTCATTCCTCTTCTCCCATTGCCGCGGGCAGGGCGGTCCGTGTGCTGGCGGTGAAAAATCTGGCGCTTCAAGTGGAGGAAGTAAAAGAATAGTCCGGCGGTCCATTGTACTCTCACAAGGGACCGCCACCGGGAGGCTGTTATGGGACAAGCATGGTTACTTGGGCTTTTAATCGTCGTTGTTTATCTGTTCAGTACTATCAATATTCTTAAGGAATACGAGCGAGGCGTGCTTTTCCGGCTGGGACGCCTTGTGCCGAACGCGTCGGGACCCGGATTGATATTCGTCTTCTGGCCTGTCTGGAAGATGGTCCGCGTCAGTCTCCGCACCGTAACCCTGGATGTGCCGCCCCAGGATATCATTACGAATGACAATGTGTCGGTTAAAGTGAACGCCATTGTCTACTTTCGCGTCATGAACGCACCGAGAGCGATTGTGGAAATCGAAAACTACCTGTATGCTACATCGCAGCTTGCGCAGACGACACTGCGTTCGGTGCTGGGCGAGGTCGAGCTGGACGACCTGCTGAGCCACCGGGACAAGCTGAATGTAAAACTCCAGGAAATTCTCGATCAGCACACGGATGCCTGGGGGATAAAGGTGAGTCTGGTGGAAGTCAAACAGGTGGATCTGCCGGAAATTATGCAGCGGGCCATGGCGAAGCAGGCGGAGGCCGAGCGGGAAAAGCGGGCCAAAATCATTCACGCCGACGGGGAATTCCAGGCCTCCAGAAAGCTTGCGGACGCCGCTGGGATCATCAATACGGAACCGGTTGCAATCCAGTTGCGATACCTGCAGACTTTGACTGAAATAGGTGTGGAGAAGAATACGACGGTGGTATTTCCGATCCCGATCGATTTTATAAAAGCTTGGATTGAAAAAAAGAAACAGGAATAGTTACATATGACAGAACGTGAAATAGAATCCGGATTCGAACTGGTGTTGGATAATCGTAAAAAGATACTTATCTTTGCCGTCATTATCGTAGTATGCGGCTGTTTCTTCGTGTGGGGATTTATGGCGGGCAAGCGCCAGGGAATGCAGCTGAGCGCGATCGCCGATGCCGCTCCCTCAACGTTTTCCGGAATGGAGGGATCGCTGCCTCCGACAGCGGATGCGGACGAGAGTGCCGCCGAGACGCCACCGGTGGAGGAGGAGGACGTACAGCAGGATCTGGAATGGTACCATAGCGTTAACAAGAAAGGGAGCGAGCCTGCGGGAGTCCAGCCCTCCGAGCCGTCCGGCACAACGAAAGAAACGGCCGAAACTTCCTCCTCCGGTTCAAGCGTTGGTTCCGCGGCGGTGACGTATTCCGTCCAGGTCGGCGCCTTTAAGCGGCGCCCCGAGGCGGAAGCCCACGCTCTGAACGTCCGGTCCAAGGGATTCGATTCCAGGGTCGAGTCCCCCAAGTCTTCAGGGCAGCTGTACCTCGTTAAAGTCGGAAAATTCGATACCCGCGCTGAAGCTGTTGCCGTACAGCTGCGGCTTAGGAAAAACGGCTTCAGTTGTTTTGTAAAAACAAACTGAAGGTCCTGAACCGTTGCCATGCTGCTGCTACTCCCGTTTTTGACCGGTTTTCTCCTCATTGCTTCCTTTCCGCGATTCGATCAATCCTATCTTGCCTGGATCGCGTTTATTCCTCTGGTCGCATTCACGGTTCGGGTTCGGAAGCCCGTCGGGGCGTTTTGGGGCGGGTATGTCGCCGGAGGGATTGAACTCTTCGTTCTGCTCGTCTGGATGCCGTCCGTTCTCGAACGCTACGGCGGCCTTTCCGGTTGGCTTGCCTGGACAGGATACGCGCTGCTCATTTTGTTGCTTGCCTGTTTTTCCGGCGCCGGTTGCTACGCGACGAAAAAATTGATGCAATGGGGCGGTGACGGATGCCTGCTTCTGTTTCCCGCAGTTTGGGTGCTGATTGAATACGCGCAGACGAAAATTCCTTTTGGAGGTTTCCCATGGCTCCTGGTCGGATATTCCCAGTCCGACCGGCTGAGTCTTATCCAAATCGCCGATTTGACGGGCGTGTACGGAGTTTCATTCCTTGTTGCGGGATTCTCCGCGGCGGTTGTCTGGGCCGCAATGCATAAGGGGCGGAATGTACATGCCTGGTGGCCGGTATTGTCGGCGGTTGTGCTCTTTTCGGCCTGCCTTCTGTACGGCCGTGCGTCTCTTGATCGTTGGAACGGGCTTCAGGCGGATTCGAATGTCGCCATGCTCCAGGGGGATCTCGGCGCCGATGAGGCGGAAGCCGTTATTACCGAGAAATATCAGACAGGGTATATAAGCATGGCGGATGCATTGGAGACCTCTTCCGTCGATCTGCTGATTTTTCCGGAATCGCCCACTCCGGTGATGTATGAACAGAGTGCGCAATACAGGGAAATGCTTAAGGGCCTTGCGACCCGCTACACGTATGGACTGATTTTTAACAATATCCGGCTTGAGGAATCCGTAGACGGAACGAAATATTTCAATAGCGCCTATTACCTGAATGGAGATGGCGCACTTTCCGGCATCTACGATAAAATCCACCTGGTGCCTTTCGGGGAGTATATCCCGTTGAAAAGACTCTTTGTGTTCATGCGGACCATCTCGCAGGATGTGGGAGGGTTCCAACCGGGCAGGGAGAGGAAGATATTCAATCTGGGATGCCATCCCGCCAATGTAACAATCTGTTTTGAAGCGATTTTTCCCGAACTGGTACGGGGATTCGTCCGCAACGGCAGCCGCCTGATCGTCAATCTGACCAATGACCGGTGGTACGGGGACAGCAGCGCTCCATTCGAACATTTTTCAATTGCACGGTGGCGTGCCGTTGAAAACAGGAGGTATTTGCTCCGGGCGGCGAATTCCGGAATTTCGGCCGTCATTGAACCCACAGGCAGGATTCAGACGTCTACGGGGATATTACGCCGGGCTGTATGCGAAGGCCGTTTTGCATTCGTCTCGCAGCAAACGTTCTATACCCGTTATGGCGACGTTTTCGTTTTTCTGTGTGCTATCATTGTCTTAAGTTTCACGATTCTCGTATTAACAGGGAAACGTAAGAAACGGCACGGAACAGCCAGTGATTGAATTAGGCCCGGAGGTTTGATTCCGGACTGCCCTTTAAAACTGGCGAATACGACTAATCGTTCTCCGTTCAGGGTTCACCGTTCAATGTCAACGGAGAACGATGAACGGTGAACCTTGAACCCTGAACGGTGAACGCTGAACGGCTTTATTATCCTGGAGGATGTTTGAATGCTCGAAGAACTGCAGCAGAGAGTGAACGCGATAGAAGAAAAACTCGTACAGATTCGGGGCTACCTTTGATGCGGATCGCAAACGCTCCCAGGTTCTCGAACTGGAAAAAAAAGCCTCTCATCCGGAATTCTGGAACAACCAGGAAGAGGCGCAGTCGGTGCTGCAGATGCGAAGCAGCCTCGAGCGGGATATAGAACTGGATACCAGGTTGGCCCGGGAAGGTCAGGATATAAGAGCTCTGGCCGAACTGGCCGAGGAAGGCGAAGATGTGGTGGCCGACCTGATTCATGAAGTTGAGAAACTGGAACAGGAGTCGCAGCATACCGAAATCCGGATGCTCCTGTCCGGGGAACACGACAGTTTAAATGCAATTGTTACAATTCATCCCGGCGCCGGCGGCGTTGAATCCCAGGATTGGGCCGAAATGCTTGTCCGCATGTACCTGCGATGGAGCGAACGGTCCGGCTATGAAACAAAAATTCTGGACTACCAGCCCGGCGATGAGGCGGGCATTAAATCGGCCACCTTTCTGGTAGAGGGGGATTATGTTTACGGATATCTTTCGTCCGAGAGCGGCGTGCATCGACTGGTACGGATATCGCCGTTCGGCGCAATGGGGAAAAGACAGACGAGCTTCGCTTCCGTATTCGTTTATCCTCAGATCGACGAAAAGATAGAGATCCAGATCGATGAAAAGGATCTTCGGATCGACACATACAGATCCTCCGGCGCCGGAGGGCAGCATGTAAACGTAACGGATTCGGCGGTCCGGATAACGCACCTTCCGACGGGAATAGTGGTTTCCTGCCAGAATGAAAGATCCCAGATCCGCAATCGCGAAATGGCGCGACAGGTGCTGCGGGCGCGGCTTTACGAATTGGAACTGAGAAAAAAGCGTGAGGAACTGCAGGCGGTGGAAGACGCCAAACTGGAGATCGGTTGGGGCAGCCAGATACGATCCTATGTTCTTCATCCATATCGTATGGTCAAGGATCACCGGACCAAGTAT
Organism: uncultured Acidobacteriota bacterium; assembly: GCA_964586015.1. GTDB lineage: Bacteria > Acidobacteriota > UBA6911 > UBA6911 > UBA6911 > UBA6911. The sequence goes on from CAZPHK010000005.1 coordinate 55,175, forward strand.
GAATCACCCAACGCGGATCGTGTCCTGGACGGGGATATAGAGGAATTTATTTACAGATACCTCGTATACCGCGGAGTTCAGAAAAAAAATTCCTGAGGTTTGGGACATTCCATGAAACCTATAATCTTTAATTTTCAATCTTCAATTCCACCGGCAGGAGTGTAATGTGACTTCAGATATGAATGAGAATCGGGATGCCGCAGACGTTTCGGATTTGAAGAGACACGTGAAACGTGCGCGCTACGACGGCAGCCGGAGGTTTTACGGAGCGCTGCTACTTTTTGTGGTTATCGTCGGTTTGCCTGTTGTGGCCGTGCCTTCTCTGCGGGAACGCCTGTCGACGCGCGTGGCGGCGATAAAGACGGCGATCGGCGGATACGTCGATCCCGTTTCCGTGGAAATCGGCGAAAAACAGGCGCCTTTTCCAAAAGAGTACGAAAGGTTTGCCGCTTCGTTTCCCGGTCCGGGCCAGCCTCTTCCTCTCGATAGAATATTCACCGCCCGGACGAAGGAAACCGACTCCAAGGACTATTCACCGCCTGCTTTGATGACGCCGGAGCCGGCGATTACGGGCAAACCCGTCCCCGAACCTGACTCCGTATCCGAAGAAACTCCTTCCGGCTCCGGTGCCCCGGAATCCGATTCGAACGACGGGCTCGACTACAATCAGGGAGCTGTTGAGCAGGATGCATACGCTCTATTGCTGAAATCGTACCCAAAGGTGGCGGAAATGGTCGAAGGGGGAGATCCTGCTCTTCATTTTATTTCTTGGGGCGCCGTCAAACGGGGAGAGGATCAATATTGGGTCCGGCTGATATTCAAAAACGAAGAAAATGTCGAGGTTGAATATATCTGGAGTGTAGAGATTGAATCGAAAAAGGTTCTGCCGTTGAGTTATAACGCCCGTTCCATCTCGTGATGCGCGGGCCGCTGATTTGAATTGTATCCCTGGGTTTCGAATGTTCGGACGTTCAACGTAAACGTTGAACATTCGAACGTTTAATGCGGGCTGTACGTACAGGAGTCCTTTTGCATCACACTTCCATCCGGTATATCCGTCGGCTGCTGGTCGGTATCATAATCCTGGTTTTCGCCGCTGTTCTGGGCAATTACCTGTACTCGCGCTTCGGACGGAATCATTCCGAAACACGGAAACTGCGAATCCTCGATTCGGAAACGCTTCAATCCGTCGAAAGCTTCGAGTATTCGGACAACCGGGACGGAATGCTCCGGTTCAAAATCCGCGCCCGCGAACTTCTCGAAGAAAGCCCCGGTAAAGTCTACCTTCAGGAAATTGAAGCCTCCGATTTCAACCCTGACGGTAGCGTGCGTAATGAGATCCGGAGCCGGTTTGCGGAATACGATCGCGAAAACGGCACCGTCGATTTTATGGAGGATGTGCGGTTGTTTCTGGGCCGGGAGATCGAACTGCGGACCCGCACCCTGCATTACGATATGAATACCGATACCGGTACCACCAGGGATCCGGTCCAATTTTATTCCGAGAAAATAAACGGGAAGGCCGTAGGTCTCCGTTACCGGATGAAAAAGAAGCTGCTCGAACTGAACAGCGACGTCGATTTTCTGATTTCCCCGGAGAAGGCGCCTCAGGATGAATCCTCCGAGGTTGAGGAAATTAAAGCCCTGTCCGATAAGGCTGTCTGTTATGAAAACGGGAGTAGAATTAAATTCCAGGGAAACGCCCGCCTGAGGTCCGATTCCTTTTCTCTTAAAGGCGATACGATTCAAGCGGTGGTGGATGAAGCCCTGAAGGAAATTACATCATTGACTTCAGTCGGGGATGCATCGTACCGGTCCGAAACTTCTGATGAATCCCGGATCCTGCGCGGCGACCGGATGTTTTTTACCCTCCATGCCGGCAGCAGAAGTCTCGAAAAAGTTCAGGTCCGCGGGAATGCCGTATTCAACGCCACTTCTCAGTCCGAAGAGAGGGTGCTGCGGGGCGCTGCGATCGATCTGTTTTTCGATCCCGGACAGGATGCACTGCAGAGGATAAACAGCAGTACCGGCGTTCGACTTCGAATGAAGCGCGGCGCGGAAGAGACTACCGTATCGGGAGAGCGGTTTAACGCCGTTTTTTACCCGGAAAACCGGGGGCTCGAAAATATCGACGTCCGGGAGCAGGCGAAAATTTTAATGACAGGCGCTTCCGGCTCGGGCGGCAACGAAATCCGTGCGGAACGGATAGGCATACAATTTCAAGAGCGGTCGGGACAGGTTCTCCTGGAAAGACTCCGCGCCCAGGGTTCCGCGCAATGGACCGCGCTCCCTGCGGGGCGGAACGACTTGGCAGAGGCCTCATCCCCGGGAAGGTTGAATGCAGAGATAATTGAAATGTTCTATGCCGGGGAGGGCGGATGGCTGGATCGGATAAATACTTCCGGGAATGTTGTAATGACGGAAATAACCGCCGTTGACGAGAACAATCCCCGCCTGCAAAAGATATCGGCCGACCGGGCCCGATTCGGGTTCTATTCCGGGAATAATAAGCCGAAGGATATGGTTGCCGAAGGGAATGTCCGGGTTGCCTATGAGGGTGGAACGACAACGGATCAAACAGTAAAACCCGAAGAGTTCCATACGTCAAGCAACGGCTTGAAGGCGACTTTTGTTGAAGATGCAGAGGGCATCGTTCTGGCGTCGGCGTCCCAGTGGGGGGATTTTAAATACGAAGATGAATCCAAGTCGGCAACCTCGGGGAGGTGTGATTACGATGCTCAGGATGCGAGAATGACGTTAAGCGATTCTCCTAAAATATATTTTGAGGCCGGATACGCTACGGGAGAAACCGCGGTATTCAATTTAGACCAGGGCTTGATGCAGATCCGTCGTAAAGTCCGATCGATGCTGTCTGAAATGGAAGATCCGGGATCGCACGGACCGGCTTTGATGCGATCCGACAGCCTCATTCTGGCGGATGATATGCAGTTCTGGTCGGAAAAAGGTCGCGTTCGATATTCGGGGAGTGTTCAGTTGCTTTCCGAGGATCAGCAGCTGCAGGCTGAAAAACTGGAAATCCTGGACGGGGGGGAATACATAGAGGCTGAAGGGAATATCCGGCATTTCATCTACAGGGGCCGGTCGCCGATGGACGAAGGACGCAATATGAAAAACCTTCCCGGCGCCGTAGCGAAAGATGACGGGAATTTCTCCGGAATGCCGATAAATATTGAGAGTTCAAATTTCAAGTATGTGAGAGAAAAAAATACAATTTATTATTCAGGGGGTACATCCCTGATATCGGAGGATTTAAAGCTCAAATCGGCAACGCTGGATGTTCTGTTGGACGACAGCGGCAAAGAAATTGAAAGGGCCCTTGCGAAGGATAATGTTGTAGTTTTCAAAGGGAACCGGGAGTGCAGGGGCGACATCGCCTATTATTTCCGTAATCCGGAAAGGTTTGAGGTAGTGGGCAACCCGGCAGAGTCATTCGATCCCGAGGGAGTTCGATCCTACGCACCTCGGTTGACATACAATGTTGCCGATGATAGGATTCAGCTGGAAGGGCGGGGGGATTGATTTAAGTTATTATATATCAAGTATTTAGATATGGAAAATAGCCTTTTGCAGGCATCGGCTTTATGCAAGTCCTATCGGGGCAGGCAAGTTGTCAACCATGTAAGCCTGAAGTTGCATCCGGGTGAAGTCGTCGGGCTTCTGGGGCCGAACGGAGCAGGGAAAACGACAACTTTTTATATAATTGTCGGGCTGATTGCTCCTCAAAGCGGCACGGTCAGCCTCTTTGGAAAAGATATCACGCATCTGCCGATGTACCGGAGGGCTCGCTCGGGGATCAGCTACCTTCCCCAGGAACCGTCGGTTTTCAGAAAACTGACGGTCGAGGAAAATCTTCGAAGCGTTGCGGAAACCCTGAATATTTCATCCCGGAAACGGGATGTTTTGACGGGCGAGCTTCTTGAGGAATTCGGAATCGAGCACCTGCGGGATCAGAATGCGTATACGCTTTCCGGCGGGGAACGGCGGCGTCTCGAGATTGCACGGGCTCTGGTTTTGACGCCGCAGTTTATTCTATTGGATGAACCGTTTGCCGGGATCGATCCTCTGGCGGTCCTGGACATCCAGCGAATCATAGGCGGATTGAAGTCCAGGCAAATCGGAGTTTTGATAACGGACCATAATGTACGCGAGACTTTGAATATAACGGACAGGGCTTATATAATTAGTGAAGGAAAAATCCTGCGCGAGGGATCTCCGGAGCAGCTGACAAATGATATCGAGGTCAAGAAGGTGTACCTTGGCGAAAATTTCAGGCTGAATTAGGCGAAAATGAATCGTAGACCGTTTTTAAGGCAATCTTTGGACCTCAGACTCAGCCAGAGGCTTGCCCTTACGCCCTCTTTGCTTCAGAAAATTGAGCTTCTCCAGCTCAACAAGCTGGAACTTCAGGAAATGTTGAATCAGGAGCTGGTAGAGAATCCGATTCTCGAGGAGGTCCTGGAGCCGGAGGTTCCTTCGGAGATGTCTCCGGAAGATCGTACGGCTGAAGAATCCGCAGCTTCGGAGAATTCCGAAAGGGAAGGCGAGAAGGATTCCTTTGACGAAATAGATTTTCGCTACTTTTTCGATGAATATCTCGATACCGGTTATAAAAACCGGGAAGTTGAGGATTCAGAAAGACCCTCATTCGAGACTTTTCTGACCCAACCCCCGTCGCTCGAAGAGCATTTGAACTGGCAACTGGGTCTGTCGGATACCAAGGCTCAAATCGCCGAGTTGGCCCGACAGATTATCGGAAACCTCAATGAAGACGGATACCTTCTCATGGGCCTCGAGGAGCTTTGCCAGCTGACCGGTTGTACGATGGAAGAGGCGGTCGAGGCTCTCAAGGTCGTGCAGTTTATGGATCCTGTCGGCGTAGGCGCGCGCGATCTGCGTGAATGCCTGATGCTGCAGCTTGAGAATCTCGAACTTGAAAAAAGCCTGGCATATAAAATAGTGCAGGAGCATCTGTCCCTGTTGGAAGGGCACAAACTCAAAGAGATTGCCGCCCGAACGGAAACCACCTTCGAGGATGTGGTGCAGGCGGTGGAGTGCATCAAGCATTTAATACCCAAGCCCGGCCTTAAGCACAATAATCAAAAGACCAATTATGTGGAGCCTGAAGTAACCATCGCAAAGGTGGACGATGAGTTTGTCATTCTTCTCAACGATGAAGGCATGCCTCAACTGCGACTGAATGCCAATTACAAAAAGCTCCTGAAGAGCAACGGTGTAAGCGGGGACACCAAGAGCTTTCTTAGAGAGAAATTTCGTTTGGCGGTGGATCTGCTTCGGAGCGTGAATCAACGCAAACAGACAATCTACAAGGTTTGCGTGTGTATCGTAAACAGACAGAAAGATTTCCTGGAAAACGGTTTTTCTCATCTACATCCCATGTTGATTAAGGATGTCGCCAGCGAACTTGGAGTGCACAGTTCCACTATCAGCAGGGTTGTAACGAATAAATACGTCGATACGCCGCAGGGAGTAATAGAGTTAAGGAAGTTCTTTACCATGGGACTGGAAAAGCCTGACGGCGAGGGACTTTCGATAGTTCAAGTCAAATTGAAGATTAAAGAACTGCTTGAAAACGAAAACAAGAATAAGCCGTATTCGGATAACCAGCTTGGGCAGCTGCTCCGTCGCGACAACATCTTCATCAACCGCCGTACCGTAGCCAAGTACAGGGAACAGATGCAGATCCCGGGATCGAGGGAGCGAAAGGTTGGATATCTTTTCTGACATATTCGTGACGGCTCCCGGCCCGGTGCCGTTACGTAGTGAATCGTTGGATTATTCGACCAGGAAGGAAAACTTGTCATGAATGTGGAAATTACCGGAAGACATGTGGTCATTACCCCCGCCATACGAGCATACGTTATGAAGCGGCTGCGAAAATTCGTTAAAATTCTGGGCGAAGATATCAGCTTCCATGTGATCATCAATGTTCAGAAAGTCCGGCAGACGGCGGAAATTCTGATGAAGTCCAAATCGTTGGATCTGGCGGGAAAAGGCCAGACCGAAGACATGTATGCGTCGATTGTTCGTGCGATAGATAAACTTGAACGCCAGGCATTGAAGCACAAGAATAAAAAAATCGAGGGGAAACGCCAGCGGGCCAAGGAAAATTCCGTTGCAGTCAAATCCGGAACGCAAAGACCGGAGGAACGATCGGGTGCTTCACAGCACGACAGAATCCAAGAAGAAGAAGCGTACCGAAAACCCATGACGGTCGAGGAAGCCGTGATCGAACTCAATCAATCCGATTATCCGTTTGTAGTTTTTCGGAATTCGGAATCGGGGATCGTCAATGTCCTTTACCGCCGCAAAGACAGTTCTCTTGGGCTGATCCGCTCCTGATCCTGTTTCAGTTTAAAATAAACCCACAGCCCCTGCGGCTGTGCAATCCTGGAAGGCCGGCCGTTCCGGCGGACGTTGACGGCAGGGGCGCATCGGGGGCGGAACCGGGTTCGCTATCGGCCCCGGGGATCCGCCTATGCGTTTGAGAAAACAGGTTCTCTGCCCAGTGACCGATTCCGGCTCCGAACCCCGCTTCCGCAGATCAAGAAAAAGCCCCGCCTTCCGGTCGTGGTCGATTACTTTGAGCGAACCGGCATCTAGTGTAGTATGTACGAATCAGGCTCAGGCCTATCCCGCATTTTTCACGGGATTCCCGCCGCGGAACCCTTTGAGAAATACGGAATGGGGATTGCACTGCTGAACAGAGGCGGAATTCCTGGGAATTGTGGATAGATAATGGATGACAATCATATTTCCAATCCGGAAGGCGCGCCACATGAGGAAAAGACCATAACGGTCCGGGAGTTCCTGTTGGCTTCGCCGGCGATGGATCTGGATCTTGAAATTGTGCAGGGGCATGACGGACTGGATAAAAGGATCCGATCCCCCAGAATACAGAAGCTGGGCTTGATGCTGGCAAGTTTTACGGGAAGCCTCGATCCGGGACGCGTGATCATATTCGGAAACAGCGAGTTGAATTACCTTAGAATACTGGACGCGGGGGCCCGGAAAACGGCGATCCGGCAGCTTAAGAAGTATTCGATGTGCTGTGTTGTGGTTACAAAACTGAAAGAAATTCCGAAGGAGCTTCTGGACCTTTCGGAAGAGGACAATATCCCGATACTCCGGTGTTCCTCGATCAGTTCGGTTGTAATTCCAAAGATAACGGATTACCTGGAACGGCGCCTTGCGTCCGAAATGACCATTCACGGTGTATTGATTGAAATATTCGGACTTGGCGTGCTGGTGCTGGGACCTTCGGGAATCGGGAAAAGCGAATGCGCTCTGGAGCTGGTTCTTAAAGGGCATCGCCTGGTGGCGGACGATTACGTGCAGCTTACACGACATGGGGAGGACAAACTGTCGGGCGAGGGGGGGAAGATCCTGAAGCATCACATGGAACTGCGCGGTCTCGGGATCATAAATATAAAAGAACTTTTCGGAATCTCGGCGACGGGAGCCTCCCAGGATATAGATTTTGTGGTTCGTCTGGAACGCTGGAAGCCCGATGCCGAATACGACCGACTCGGTGTGGAACGATCCACGATCGATTTCATGGGCGTTTCTCTTCCCATTATAAACATACCGGTGGCCCCGGGCAGGAACGTGGCTACATTGATCGAGGTGGCTGCCCGTATTCAATTATTGAGGTACCGCGGTTACCAGTCTTCAACTGAGAATTTGCTCAAAGAGGACGGACAAAAACCGGATGAAGCGGTTTGAGTTGCGGATCAGTTATCGTTTCATTCGTCATCCGGTGATTGCCGAGTGCTATAAGGTATGAGCCTTCAGGACTTAGTCATTGTCACGGGGATGAGCGGATCCGGGAAAGGAACCGTCCTGAGGACCTTTGAAGATCTGGGTTTCTTTTGTATCGACAATCTCCCCGTAGCTCTTATTTCAAAATTGGTAGAGGGATTCCAGACTGCCGGGGATGATGTCAAACATGCCGTTCTGGTCATCGATATCCGGGCCGGAGAAAAACTCAAAGACCTGGAACAGATGGTGCGCCGGCTTCGAAAATCCGCGTTTCATCTTTTCGTGCTCTATCTGGAAGCGGAGGACGATGTCCTGGTTCGCCGCTTCAGTGAAACACGGCGCCCCCACCCTTTGTCTAACGGAAGGTCTCTGAGAGAATCGATTCGAATGGAGCGTGCCCGTTTGAGCAGTCTGCGGGAATTCGCGGACGTCGCGGTCGACACTTCCCGTTATACAGTGCATGAAATTAAAGAGCTTGTCGTGGAGAGATTCCGGAAGCACTCGCGGGCTTCCGCTCTCAATATTCACCTGCTGAGCTTCGGCTACAAAAGGGGAGTGCCTCCTGAAGCCGATTTGATGTTTGACGCCCGTTTCCTGCGAAATCCGTATTTTGTTTCCAGGCTTCGGGCCCGCAGCGGGAAGGATAAGAGCATCGTCAAGTATCTGCAGTCGTTTCCGGAAACGAACGAATTCATAAAACGCATAGGAAATCTTTTAAAATACCTGTTGCCCAAATACATAAAGGAAGGGAAGAGATACCTGACGGTTGCCGTCGGTTGCACGGGCGGGCGGCATCGGTCGGTGTTTGTTGTTGAGGAACTCGCGAAGCTGTTAAATAATAAAAAATGGACTATCCATATTCAGCATCGTGATATAAACCAATAAACGGGGTGCAAAAATATTTATGGTCGGCGCATTGGTCGTTACGCATGGACATTTGGGGAGGGAGCTTGTAGCCGCTGCGGAGATGATAGTGGGAGAGATATCCCATATACAGTCCGTTTCCGTCGGATGGCACGACGACGTCAACGATGCCAGAAAAGATATCGAAAAGCGTATCGCGGAGGTTGAGAGCGGGAATGGAGTGCTGATTCTAACCGATATGTTCGGCGGCACTCCCTCGAATATCGCCTTCTCCTTTCACGATCCCGGAAAGGTCGATGTCGTAACCGGCGTCAATTTGCCGATGATCATCAAGATCGCCACCCAGAAGGGCGAAGATACGTTGGATTCGCTGGCCGGCGTTGTTCGCGACCAGGGGCGTTCAAGTATCTCGACTGCCAGTGAATTTCTCTGCGTATGATCCGTCTTTCTGTTGAAGTAGAGAATAACCTGGGCTTGCACGCGCGCGCTGCGGCAAAGCTGGTTCAACTCGCGTCCGGATTTGCCAGTGATATTTTCCTTTCCCGTGTGAATGCGAATCAGAAGATTGACTCCAAGAGCATTCTTGGAATCCTGATGCTGGCCGCTTCCAAGGGTACGTGCCTCAATGTCTCCATTGACGGCAGCGATGAACTGGAAGCGGGAGAGGCCATAAAGAAACTTTTTAAATCCAGGTTCGGGGAGAGGGAATGAATCAGCCTGCATGGATTGCTGCAGGGGCGAACCTTGTGTTCGCCCTGTGTAAACTTTGTGAGAAATGCGGGCTGGGCAGTTGGCAGTGAAATGTTAATTTCGGAGTGAATGGCTGATGGCGGTAAAGCCGGAAAAAGAATTTCTCGGGAGCGGAGTATCTCCCGGCGTGGTCTTCGGACAGGCGCTGAAGCTGGACAAGCGCAACCGTGCAATCCTGAAGGTGCGCGTCGATAATATTGAAGAGGAGGTCCGGCGTTTTTTAAACGCTATAGAGCAATCCAAAACGCAGTTGGCGTTGTTGAAAAGCCGCCTGGAGGAGAAAATCGGCAGCGAGCACAGCTTGATTCTCGATACACACATACTAATTCTGGAGGACCGAACACTGCGAGCCGAGATACTCGGCACCATTCGGCAGGAGCGCGCCAATTCCGAATGGGCCGTAATGCGGGCGATGAAGCGTATCGTCCGCGCCTATGAATCCCTCGAGGATGAATCTTTCCGGGAAAAACATAACGATATCGAAGACGTGATGGAGCGGGTTTTGCTCAACCTGTCCGGAGACCGTCCGTTCAGCTGGGATAATCTGCCCGGAGATCTGGTCATCGTCTCGCGCGATTTTCATCCATCGGCTTTCGCAACCATGGACCTTCAGAAAGTGCGGGGACTTGTTTTGGAACTGGGCGGCCGAACCTCTCATACGGCCATTATCAGCAGGGGATTGAGACTTCCGGCAGTCATGGGTATCCGCGGCATTCTTCCTGAAATCAGTACCGGAGACGCCCTCATCGTCAACGGGGACGATGGTCAGGTGATCCTGAATCCTACAAGGAAGCGTATGGAGCGGATGCGGGGCAGAATAGAGGCGTTCGGCACAACGGCTGCATATATGCTTGAAAAGTCCGGCCAACCGACGCTCACCCGTGACGGGACCGCCGTTTCGCTGCGTGCGAATACCGAGCTGCCGTATGAACTGGAAGCGGCCAAAAGATGCGGGGCTGAAGGGATAGGATTGTTCCGCTCGGAGCTGCTTTTTTTCGGACACCCACAAAGTCTTCCCTCTGTCATGGAACAGCACGCTACCTACAGCAGCCTTGTCCGGGAGATGAAACCGTATACCGTAGCCGTCCGGACGCTCGACGCCGGTTCCGAAAAGATATTCGGCGGGGCGGAATATTCCGGTCAGGACAACTCGGCCATGGGATTGAGAGGGATCCGCCTGAGTTTGAAAGCGAAGGACATGTTTCGATCCCAGATCGAAGCGATATTACGTTCCAGCGGAGACGGAAATATAGAGATTGTTCTTCCGATGATTTCCACCGTCGAAGAAATCTGGCAGGCAAAATCTCTGATTTCTGAAGTACGGGATTCTCTCCGGGGAACGTCGGATCTCGAGTTTCATAATGTTCCTGTCGGCGCAATGATCGAAGTTCCCGCCGCGGTGTTTTCGCTGGAGGTTTTGGCTGAAGAGGTGGATTTTTTGTGTGTGGGAACGAATGACCTTATCCAGTATATGCTGGCCGTGGACAGGGAAAATCCACATGTTGCCTACCTGTTTCAACCCCTGCACCCGACCGTGCTGCAGTGCCTGGCGCGAATAGCCGATGTGGCTGCAAAGCTGAAAAAGCCCGCACGTATTTGCGGGGAAATATCGTCCAATCCTTTCTATGCCGTGCTGCTGCTCGGAATGGGGTATACACAGTTCAGTATGAATCCGCTCTCCATTCCCGCGATACGGCGCGTTCTGCAGGAGGTATCGATCGGCGATTCCAGGAGGATTGCCGAAAAAGCGCTGACGTTCGGTACGGCCCAAGAAGTATGCAGCTACCTCATAGAGGCGGTTTCTAAACTGGTTAAAACCGACCTGGCTTACTATGCACGGGAAATAGCCGCCCCTAACGGAAAAGCTTGAATATAGAGACATAACGTGTTGAACGTTAAAAGCTGCCGCACATTACAGCGTTCCTGCTCCTATTATTTCGCTGCCTGTCAATTTGCCTGTCTTGTATAAATGATATTTTTGGCCTTCTGATGGAAAGCTTCACTCCGAACACCGGTACATTGTCGCTGATGCGGATTAACCTGCAACGGAGTTTTTTCTTTTAACTTTCAACGTTATAAACTTCCAACCTGCAACGGCATTTTTTTATGAGACTTTTAAAGGCGGCGTGCATCACAATAGATAGTAAGGGAATGAAATCCTTTAAGGGAGGATATTCACCATGACACGCTATGCAATCCTTTTATTAGCAGCCATGTCGATGGCGAATCTTGTCGTATATGCCCAATCGGACGACGACAGCTATATCCGTATGGCCCGTATCTCCTATATGGAAGGCAATGTCAGCTTTCAGCATACTTCGGATGTTGATTGGACGGCGGCCAGCATAAACCTGCCGCTTCAGCCCGGCGACCGGATCTACACGGGGTCGCAGGGAAGGGCTGAAATACAATTTGATGAAGGATCGGTATACAGACTGGCAGAGGGTACGGATATCCAGTTCCTCTCGTTGAGTGAAAATCTCATTCAGATACGAATTATGACCGGTCTCTCTTCGCTCAAGGTGTCGAGCGGCACTTCTTTCGAAATGGACACGCCTGCCGCGGCTTTTATCGCCCTTTGCCCGGGCCTTTACCGATTTGATGCAAGAGACAACGGCGATACCGAGGCAATCGTTCGCAAGGGAGAATTGGAGACGGTGAGCCACCGGTTTGTACAAACGATCAATTCCGGAGAACAGATTTTCGTAACGGCGGATGAGAACAGTTCCTACAATATCGCCCGCTATTCAGGCAGGGACGCCTGGGATGAATGGAACGACCGTCGGGATGCCGATTACGTTGCGCAAACCAGCAGGCGTTATCTGCCGGATACTGTCTATGTCGGCGTCTCAGATCTGGACCGGTATGGACGGTGGGTGACCGTGGAGTCCTACGGAGCTGCCTGGGTTCCGTATTCCGTCGGCGTTTCCTGGTCACCGTATTCCGTCGGTCGCTGGTGCTACAGGCCGGTATGGGGGTGGACCTGGGTTTCCTATGAACCGTGGGGGTGGCTCCCGTTTCATTACGGCCGGTGGTATCGCAGCGCGCGTTTCGGCTGGTGCTGGTTGCCGGGGCCTTCCTTCTCTTTTAACTTCTGGTCACCCGGGCTCGTTACTTTCTACTACGGGCCGTCCTGGGTTTCGTGGTGCCCGTTGGGTCCCGGCGATTACTACAGCATAAACAATTACTACTATAACCGGAGGCTGTATCGCCATCAGCTTGCCAATCTCCGTCAATTGAGCCGAAGAGCTGCAGGACATTCCGTTAACAGGGATGTTCGAGGGGCGTTCCGTACCGTGGATATAAATCATTTCCGAAACGGGGGATCCCGCGCCATAGCCACGAAGGACGGGTATCGGCGGTTGGATCAACCCTGGAACCGCGGCACCTTGGTTCGGGAACGATTGGCCGTTCAGCCCACATCGAGGAGCTTCAGTGCCGATCCGGACCGGCAGGTAGTGCGATCCAGGTTGACCAGTCCCCGGCCGGCCGTGGTGTACAACACGCCAAACGACAGGGCTGGGAAACGGAACGGATATGTAAGGATAACGAATCCTGAGGTGAGATCGCAGGCAGCAGCAAGATCTCGAAGCGGGAACGATTCAAGGTCGGATCTTACGGGTCGAAGAACCGATTCCGCTCCGGCAAGAGTGCTGAGGAATCCGCAAAGCAGTAGTGCCGGTTCAGCCAGGGCACGTTCGGCGAACAGTGTAAATCCGGAGAATCAGTCCGGGCGGCGGATTATCAATTCCGATAATAATAGGAGCAATAATGTCGGAAATACCCGGAACCCTCGAGGTTCTGCGGAAGACCGCGAGAACAGGAACGAGATGCGAACCGATTCGCGGGATACATCCAGGGAACGTAGTGATCGTTCTTCAACAGTTCGATCGGTGGCGCCCCGGAATTCCGCGGGAACAAGCTCCGGTGGGAATACCGGCATACGGAGAGGAACTGGAAA
>CAZPHK010000006.1:0-2357 GCA_964586015.1 uncultured Acidobacteriota bacterium
GAAAATATATATGGCGAATGCTTCCAGAAGCGACTGCCCGGGATCTTGAGCGATGGAGAATCGTGTCCGGAGACGCTTCTTTGCCCGGAGTGTAATTGCCGTGATAAGCAAGGCAAATCCGACTGCCAGCGCCGCTACGATGAGGAACGTGAACAGGATGATAACAACAAAGGTCTTCAGCGCCGAATCAACGATTGCACGGCGCTCCGGATTCGACGGGGCCATATCCTGGCTCAGAGCCAGTTTCCCGACCCACCCGTAATCTTCGATATCCCGGCGTTGTTGTGGGGATAGCGAGGAAGCTCCGTCCCGATAAAGCTGCTGAAACAGCGAGACATCCCGGGCGACAGAATCGCTGTGGGGGGCCTGGCCGAGTCGGTTCAATTCCCGCAGCACAGCCTCCCGGGAGCCCAGTTCCGCAAGAATGGGAATCAGGGAAAGGGGATTCCGGAAATTATCGGACTGCCGCAGCATTTCTTCCAATTGCGGCTTGAAATACTCGAGAGTTCGGGCGTTTCCCAGGAAGCCTTTCATGCCGACGGCATATCTTCCCAGCAGCTGAACTGTTACATCGTTGGATACATCGGGCCGGGACGGTTGAGGCTCCGGGCTTTGAGACTTTTGAGTGATTGCGATTGTCGCAAAGATCAGGAACCATGCAACGACGATGCCGAGCCTCCGCGAATGTCGTGAGGGACCTGGAGACGGGATTGAATGGACGGTTCCAGGACTCAACGGATTGTTGGCATCGGCTTGACTTCCGGATTGATCGGCGGGTGTTGTGTTGTAGTCGGACATTCGGCAATTACCCCTGTTGTTTTTTCGGGAGCGACAAGATCTTTTGCTCGAAACTGAGAGTGGCGAAATGATCCTCCAGGGTTTCGGCCCTGCGTACGAGTTCGACGGATCCATCCGCTTTCAACATCAATTCCTGGGGCCGAAGCCTGCCGTTATAGTTAAATCCCATGGCGTGCCCGTGTGCTCCGGTATCGTGAATGCATAAAATATCCCCGTCCTCAATCTCCGGCAGAGCCCGCTGGACTGCGAACTTATCGTTATTTTCACACAATGAGCCTACAACGTCGACGATTGTCTTACCCCGGGACATGTCTTTGCCGGGGACGGTGATGTGATGGTAGGCGCCGTACATTCCGGGCCGCATCAGGGCGGACATGCAGGCATCGACACCGATGTATTTCCTGTAAATATTCTTGTGATTGATGGCGCGAGCGACCAGTACGCCGTGCGGCCCCGTCATATAGCGTCCGCTTTCAGTGTAAAGGCTGGGTTTGTATCCGGTACGCTTTTCGAAACTGAAAAGAAGATTCGTGATTTCCGCGCCCATGGCTTCAAGATCCAGGAGATTATCTTCCGGCCTGTAGGGAATCCCGAACCCACCGCCTATATTGATAAAGTCGAAACGGATGTCCAGGTGCTTCCCTATGCGTTCGATCAGTTCTAGCAGCATTTCGGCGGTCTGTACCATGTAGGTATAGTTGATCTCGTTCGATACCAGCATGGTGTGCAGGCCGAAACGCACGGCGCCCAGCTCTTTCGCCTGACGGTAGGCGGCAGGCAGCTGTTCACCCGTGATTCCGTATTTTGCTTCTTCCGGATGGCCGATGATGCTGTTTCCCGTCCGGCCCGGTCCCGGATTGTACCGAAAGCAGATCAATTCCGGCATTTTCGGAACTTTGGGAATAAGGGAAATGTCATCCAGATTCAGAATACATCCTCCGTCCCCGTCGGCCGCCAGAAATTCCTCTTCCGAAGTGTTGTTGGAGGTAAACATAATATCCATGCCGCTCCCTCCCGCCCGGCGCCCCAGGATCAGCTCGGGAATGGAGCTGCAGTCGAATCCGAAACCAAGATCCTTCATGATCTCGAGAACGGACGGGTTCGGCAGGGCTTTGACGGCAAAATACTCCCGGTATCCTTCCAGTCCTGAAAAAGCTTTATTCAGAGCCTGTCCGGTTTCCCGGATTCCCTTTTCGTCGTATATATGAAAGGGCGTTCCGAAATGGTCGACGATATCCTTAAGGACGGGGTAAAGCCTGCTCTCAAAAGATGCGGACATTGGCATGATATGTTTGCCTCCTTCCTGTTATGCGCTTTAAAACTGTAACCATTAATATCGCTGCATAAAAGGAAATTAGATATAAATTAAAGATTGAAAATTCAAACATACAGTTTTCAATCTGAAATCTGATGGAGGGCGAACCCGAGTTTCGCCCGAGATGGATCTCAGATATCCTGAAACAGGTGTGGCAACGAAAAACATAGTGACATAACTGCGAAAGTCGGGCGAACCCGAGTTTCGCCCGAGATGGATCTCAGATATCCTGAAACAGGTGTGG
>CAZPHK010000006.1:2457-4694 GCA_964586015.1 uncultured Acidobacteriota bacterium
CAACGAAAAACATAGTGACATAACTGCGAAAGTCGGGCGAACACAAGGTTCGCCCCTACAATCATTCACTCATTTTCTCAAAAGAATCCGAATTCCGATCGGATTACTGCCGACTATTTCTACAGTGCCTGTTTGATTCGATGCATCGCCTCTTCGACATTTTCGTAATTGTTGAAGGCGCTGATGCGGATGAATCCTTCACCGCATTTGCCGAAGCCCGCGCCCGGAGTGCAGACCACGCCGGCCTTTTCGAGCAGTACGTCGAAGAAATCCCAGGAGTCCGTTTTTCCGTCGATCCATATATAGGGAGAATTGTCCCCGCCGATGCAGTCAAAGCCGAGGGTCCCGATTTCTTTTCGGATAAGCGCGGCATTTTTCAGGTAGTAATCGATCAGTGCCTTTACCTGGGCTTTTCCTTTTTTGCTGTAAACCGCTTCGGCCGCTCTCTGGACCGGATAGGAGACACCGTTGAATTTCGTAGTGTGGCGCCTGTTCCATAAAGCGTGCAGGGAATGTTCTTTCCCGCTTTCAGTGAACGCCTTGCAGGATTTGGGTACGACCGTATAGGCGCAACGTGTACCCGTGAATCCCGCGGTTTTGGAGAAGCTCCTGAATTCCAGTGCGACCTCACGGGCTCCTTCAATTTCGTAAATGGAGCGGGGAAGAGAATCGTCCCGTAGAAAAGCTTCATAGGCGGCGTCGTACAGAATCAAAGCTTTGTTATCCCTTGCATAGTCCACCCATGCGGCAAGCTGGGATTTTGTGATAACCGCGCCGGTCGGGTTGTTCGGGAAGCAAAGATAAATCAGGTCCACTTTTTCTTCCGGCGGTTCGGGGACGAATCCGTTTTCGCGGGTAAGTTCGATGTAGGCAATCCCGTCATAGCGGCCGTTCCTGAATGCGCCCGTACGACCCGCCATAACATTCGTGTCCAGGTAAACCGGGTAAACGGGGTCGGGAATGGCGATTTTGATGTCGGTGGCGAAAATTTCCTGAATATTGCCGGTATCGCATTTGGCGCCGTCGCTGATAAAAATTTCATCCGCGGCAATATCGGCGCCCCTGACCTGGAAATCCTCCGCGGCAATTTTTTCACGCAGGAATGCGTACCCCTGTTCCGGACCGTATCCGCGGAAAGTGTCAATGGAAGCCATTTCGTCCACTGCTTTGTGGAAGGCTTCGATACAGGCTGCAGGCAGAGGCCGGGTTACATCCCCGATGCCCAGTTTGATGATATTTCTATCGGGATGCGCTGCCTGGTAAACGGACACTCTTTTCGCTATTTCCGAGAACAGGTAGGAAGACTGAAGTTTCAGGTAGTTTTCATTTATTTTAATCATGCCGTACCTCCGATCCTTTACATATCCGCGTCAGGTTCCGCGGGAGCATAATCCGGGATTCATCCCGACTTTACTGAAGGTCCTGTTCATCGATGGGTATCTTTGCCGTTTCCTTGTAGGTCGACAGGACTGTGGAAGTTCGCGTCGTCCGGATCCCCTTGATGGACGCAATTTCTTCCCGGATGAAACGGCCGAGCTCCCGGTTGTCCTCCACCCTGGCTTTGACCAGAAAGGAATCTTCTCCCGTAACATAATGAACTTCCTGCACACCGGGTATGTCCGCCAGAGACAGGCCGATGCTTTTTTCGTCGGCCGGTTTCTCAATGCCGACGATGATGAACGCCACGAGGCTGCGGGAAAATCGTTCGGGATTCAGGCGCACTTCGTATCCGTCGATAAATCCCTGGCTTTCCAGCTTGCGAATGCGTTCCAGAACGGCCGACGGCGCCAGTTCCACCTGGCGGGCCACGTCGACATTCGGAATGCGCGCCCGCTCCTGCAGAATCTTCAATATTTTTAGGCTGATTGCATCAATCTGTTCCGACATCTATTCTGTCCTTAAATTTGAATACAGAATAATATTCATACATGTTATATATGTCAAGAATAATATTCGGATAATAAGGGTTAAATGTTTAATATTATTCTTCTGCACATGGCGGGTTGAGAATGTTGTGGACATTGGTAATGCATTCGTGAAGGTGCAGCTCTGTGGTATGCACACTGATCAGGCTGCGGCCGCTACCTTAATTGTTGAAAGGGCGAACACAAGGTTCGCCTGACAAGCAGGTCGCGTTGGATTCTGAGACATCGATCAATGATATTACCTGGTTAAAGCAAAGAAGGGCGAACACAAGGTTCGCCTGACAAGCAGGTCGCGTTGGATTCTGAGACATC
>CAZPHK010000006.1:4794-6591 GCA_964586015.1 uncultured Acidobacteriota bacterium
GATCAATGATATTACCTGGTTAAAGCAAAGAAGGGCGAACACAAGGTTCGCCCCTACAATCTTCTGTTTCTTTATTGAGCGGACTGCTTTTTTAAATAGAAATCCACAAGTGTTTCGCAATTGATTACGATCTGATCGATTTCTTCTTTCGTAATGTTGTCGAGGTGAATGCCGGCGATGGCGCAGACGGGTTTTTTCAGGCGCCTGCATATTCTGTATGCCGCCATACAGGCGATGGAGTCGTCCCTGTGCCCGTACCGGGTGAGAACCGATGTGGACGCCCTTTTTTCGGCAGGATTGTATTCCGACAATGCGACCGCGCCGATATGGGCCTGACTGTTAAACAAGCGAATGATCAGGTCGTTCCCCATCGATCGGGCGGAGAGGCTTACTTTCGTGCGCCCGGCGCCTTCATGCAATACGAGCGGTTTCATGTCAGTCCCCGGTACCCGACCACCTGCTGTACAGATTATGCCCGATGTGAAAAAGGTCGAGGGTTTTGCCGATGGTGTGATCGATAATGTCCTGGATCGTTTTTGGCTGGTGATAAAAAGCCGGAACGGGCGGCAATATGACTCCACCCATTTCCGTTAGGCGGACCATGTTTCTTAAATGTCCCAGGTGCAGCGGAGTTTCCCGAACCAGCAATACAAGCCGGCTGCGCTCTTTTAACGTTACGTCCGCGGCGCGGGTCAAAAGATTATCCGCGTAGGCGTTAGCCAGGGCGGAGAGCGTTTTCATGCTGCACGGAGCAACGATCATGCCGTCGCGCAGAAACGAGCCGCTGGCCAGGCAGGCCGCAATATCGTCAATCTGATAGGTGTATGTTGCATAAGACTTGACTTCTTCGACCTTGTAATCCGTTTCGATTCCAATTGTTTTTTCGCACGCCCGTGAAATAACGAGGTGCGTTTCGGTGTCTTTTATTTCGGACAGAACCTGGAGCAGGCGTATGCCGTAAATGACACCGGTTGTTCCATTCATACCGACTATAATTTTCATATTATGAAATCTACTAGATCGCCGGATTCGGAGTCAATCGCTTCCTGGCAGTGGAAAATTCTTCTTTCTGCTATTGACGAATCGGGTAGCATTGAAATGTTATGGAATATGCATACCGGTACGGCGACCCCGGCCGTCTTTATCTGAATGTGACCAACCGCTGTACGAACCGTTGTCCTTTCTGCGTCCGCTATCACACTCACAGTCTCGGCGGGTCTGTTCTATGGGGCGGCCCGGAACCCGATTTGAAGGCATTGAAGGACGCGGTATTGTCCCGCGGCGCTCTGGAGGATTTCAACGAGTTTATCTGGTGCGGCTTCGGAGAGCCGACATACCGGCTGGATCTTATAACGGAAGCTGCGGACTGGCTCCGTGGCGGCGGCGCAAAAATCCGGCTCAACACCAACGGCCATGCAACGCTCATTCACGGTCGCGATGTTTTTCATGAATTAGCCGCGGCTGTCGATGCCGTTTCCGTTTCCCTGAATGCCCCGAATTGTCAACGCTATCTGGAATTGTGCCTCCCGGATCCCGGCTCCCTTTCGGGAGATTCGGTACGATCCCCAAAAGACTTCTGGAGGGCGACAATCGAGTTCCTCTCCCGTGCTCCGGAATATTTCAAGGATGTGCAGGCAAGCGTCGTGGGCTTTATGCTTTCCCCCGAAGAGATAGAGGAGGCCAGGGCTCTCGCGCATTCCATGGGAGTCGACCGATTCCGGGTGCGCTGATTTGATAAGATAAAAGGGCGAACACAAGGTTCGCCCCTACGGCCTGAATTCTCGAAATCAACCGATT
>CAZPHK010000006.1:6691-62535 GCA_964586015.1 uncultured Acidobacteriota bacterium
AAAGGGCGAACACAAGGTTCGCCCCTACGGCCTGAATTCTCGAAATCAACCGATTCCGGGTGCGTTGATCAGAAAATTTATTTTCAACAGAGAACACCAGCCAGATGTTTCATAAGAGATGATGATTTAAATTTACTCTGCGAACCTCTGCGCACTCTGCGCCTCTGCGGTGCGATTTTATTTCCGTAACGCGCGGCGGAGGATTTTGCCCTGGGGTGATTTCGGCAGGTCGGCAACAAAGCGGATCGCCTTGGGGACCTTGTAATTGGCGATTCTTTCCTTGCAGAATGCTATAAGCTCCTTTTCGTCCGTATTCCTGCCCGGTTTGAGAGTAACGAATGCCGTTACGGCCTCCCCGTACTCATGGTGCGGCAATCCCACAACGCCGCATTCGTTCACAGCCTCGTGCCTGTGCAGCAGGTCTTCGATTTCCTTCGGATACACGTTCTCTCCGCCGGTGATGATAATGTCCTTGATGCGGTCGATAATATAGAGGTATCCCTCACTGTCGAAAAGACCGACATCGCCGGAATGAAACCAGCCGTTGCGCAGCGCGGTCGCCGTCTCTTCCGGCTGCTCGAAGTATTCCTTCATGATATTGGGCCCTCTGACGACGATTTCGCCCTGCTCTCCCTGTTTCACTTCCTTGTCCCCGGTGTCTACGACCTTGACTTCGACTATTCCGGCAGGCGTTCCTATGGAGCCGATCTTGTGCCTGAAAAGATGGTTGAATGTGACGCAGGAGGCGGCTTCGGTCATGCCGTACGCTTCGTGGATCGGAATGCCGAAGGCGTCGATCCACTGCCGAACTATTTCCGAAGGCATGCTTGTGCCGCCAGAAAAGGCGTATCGCAGACTTCTGAGCTGTTCCCGGGTTTCCGGCGCATTCAGGATGCGTATGAAAATGGTCGGCACTGCGTAAAAACGGGTCACTTTATGTTCCGCCACCGCTGCCATTACCTTATCCATATCGAAGGCTGCAAACAGAACGAGCGTGGCGCAACTGTTGAAATAGGTATTCATGATATGGCATTGGGCAAAAACATGGTTGAGCGGCAAGAAACAGAGGCCGATATCCTCCGGGATCATTCTTTCGTGGTAGGCGACGTTCTGGGCGCTGTAGAGAAGATTCCGGTGGGTCAGAACGGCTCCCTTCGGTATGCCCGTCGTTCCGCCGGTGTAAAGGATGGAACCCGGATCATCTCCAGTCGTTTCGGGCACCGTCGGGGGGGCATCCGCACCATCGCTCTGAAGGATGGAATGAAAGCCTTCGTCCGATTCGACGGTGATAACGTTTTCGATTAATGGGATATCCGCTCGATCCGGAACCTGGGAGGAAAAATGTTCTGAAGTAACCAGGATTGAAGAGCGGGAGTTGTTGACGACTTCTTTTGCTTCGTCTTTTTTGTAGGCTCCGGGCACGCAGACGGGAATGGCGCCGATCCGGGCGGTCCCATAGTAGAGAAAGATCCATTCCGGACTGTTTGCCATGTAAATTCCTATGCGGGCTCCCTTGGACACACCCAGCCGCGCCAGGTAGCCGGAGACGCCGTTGATAATGCGATTCATTTCCGCATAGGTGTAGCTTCTGTTCCCGAAAATCAGGGCTTTTTTGTCGGGACAACATTTTTCGGCGTGTATAAAGGAATCGGCAATATTCATATTAGGTCCTCGAATCCAAAAGCGGCGCATTCGTTACTGAAAAAGCCCCGGCAGAAATGTCGACATAAGGGGCACGTAGGTGATTAACAGAACCCCGCATAATAAAACCAGCAGAATCGGAATTATGGAACGCCAGAGCACGGGCATCGGCTTGTTGAAACGATAGGAAGAAAGAAACAGGTTCATGCCTACCGGCGGCGTCAGGTATCCCAGTTCCAGGTTTGCCAGAAAGATGATTCCCAGGTGCACCGGATCGATCCCGAAAGCCACGCCGATCGGAACCATGAGCGGCACGATGACGACGATGGCGGAAAAAATATCCATGATGCAGCCTGCAACCAGCAGAAAACAATTCAGCGCCAGCAGGAACAGTAACGGAGATTCTATCGTCTCGGTTACCCAGGTGATTAAGGCGTCCGGGATCTGGGCCATGACAAGGTAACCCGTAAATCCGAGGGCGACTCCCAGGATCAACAGGATGGCGCCGACCAGCAGGCCGCATTCCGCCATGACTCCCGGCAGGTCCCGCGTGATATTCAGGTCCCTGTACACCAGCGCCTCGACGACGAACGCATAGAGCGCGGTAATGGCGGAAGCTTCCACCGCGGTTGCGAATCCGCTGAAAAGAGCCGTACACGCTACAACAGGCAGCAACAGCTCCCATTTAGCGTCCCAAATAGCGCCGGCGGCTTCAGACCATCGGAATGACTCGGAGACGACGCCGGACTTCGGGCTTCGCAGGACTCCCCATGTCCCGGCGGCTATGACCATCAGGATTCCGGGGATTATCCCTCCCAGAAACATCCGGCTGATATCGATTTCCGCAATGATTGCATAAAGGATAAGGGGCAGGCAGGGGGGGAACAGCAAGCCGATGGAGCCGGATCCCGTCAGGAGACCGAGCGCATTTTTTTCGGAGTAGCGTGCGGCGAGGAGAACCGGCATCAGCAGACCACCCAGGGCCAGGATTGTCACGCCGGAGGCCCCGGTAAAGCTTGTGAAGAAAGCGCAGACCAGGACGGTGGCAATGGCGGGACCGCCCCGGAGGTGCCCGGTCAGAGCCTGGAATACCCGGACCAGCCGCTTGGGGGCTCCTCCCTCCGCCAGAAGGTATCCGGCAAGCGTAAACATGGGGATGGCCGGCAGCGATGCGTTGGTGACCTGCTGATAATGCTTGATCGGCATCAGGGTAATCGCGAGACCATCGCCCCATAACAGAATGAGAGCGATGCCTCCAAGTGTAACGAATATGGGCGCTCCCAGGATTGTTGCAATCAGCAGAAGAATTAGGGATGGAATGACCAGCTGCTCCGGATCGACTGGCAGCCACATAACCAGCGCCAGGATAATACCGGCTATGAGAAGGGTTGCGATGCGTCCTTTCCAGCCGCGCGATGCATGCAGGATCAGGCGGACCGCGATCAATCCGAATCCGATGGGAAGAATGGTCTGTACCACCCATTTGGGAATACCGTACGCCCACATTTCTTCCCCGCCCCGGGTCTGCAACACGAACTCGATGCTGGCAAGGACCAGGACCGCTGTTATAGCTGTGGCAAAAGATCCGCTGAAAATCGCGGCTGCCGCTTTAGCCCGGCCTTTCAGGAAGGCCGTTACGGTGGAGAGGGCCAGCAGGCGTCCCTCCCTGGCCGCAATCGCCCCTCCGATCATGCAGACGAACAGGGTCAGGTGGGTTTGGACCGCGCTCGATCCCGGAAGGATGATGGTGGTGGAGCGCAGGACCATATTCAGCAGTGGGATCAGGACCATGGCTCCCAGGCAGAAAGTTATGGCAAGATTTTCCCCTGTTTTGAAGGCGCCGGTCCATTTCCCCGGTGGATTATCCAGCGAACCGGATCCTTCAAACGCCTCTCGGACGCGTTCGCTCATTTTCCGGATTCCTTGGCACGGTACTCGGCGACAAGACGTTGGACTTCGTCGAAAATGTCTGCAGGCACTGTATTCCCCCGTATTTTAGGATAAACAATATCGGTCAGCGCGAGCCACTCTTTCATAACTTCCGGCGGTACGGAATGGACAACCAGTCCTTTCTTCTGCATGGCGGCAATCGATTCCTCCTCCTCACGGCGGACGGCGCTGCGGATTTTTTCACCTGCTTCTGCGGCCGCTTCCAGAAACTGTTTTTGAAGTGCCGGATCAATGGAATCCCAGGTGTCTTTGCGAACGATTGTTGCGCCGGACAGAATGCTCCACTTCAGGTCCAGCATATTCTTTGCCACCGTGTAACACTGGTACATCAACGCCAGGTTGGGCGGTATGGAAATGGCATCGATCAGACCGGTCCGCAATCCGGTGAGTATATCGGCCGTATCCAGCGGGACCGGGTTGTAGCCGAGCGATCTCATCAGGTCCACCTGGTCGCTGTTCCCGGCCGACGTGTATATTTTAAATTTCTTGAAATCGTCCGGGTGAACAGCGGGTGTGGTCGAGAAAAACCGAACCCACCCGGTATCGCCCCAGAACAAAACGACAAAACCCTTATCCAAAAGCAGTTTGTCCAGCCGGGGAGACAGTTTGGCAAGGACGTAGTCGTATTCCTCCGAGGAACGAAACATCAGAGGGAGAAACGAAAGCCCTCCAACGGATTTGTCGATTTCACTCAGCCCGATTACGGAAAACATCCCGGCTGTCAGAAGTTTGGCGCGCATCAGGCGTACCATGTCCGCTTCGCCGCCCTGGATTCCGTCCGGGTATATGTTCAGTCTTACGCTGCCTCCGCTTGCATCCCGCCATTTTTCTCCCATTTCGGCAAGAGCATTGTAGAAAGAGCTGCCGCGGGGCACCAGAGTGCCTAAATTGATGGTTTGCTTTTTCGCGGCATATGCATCGGAGAGTCCCGGGAGCATTATGAATGCTGTGAATATCAAAACGGTTGTGAATGCTGCGATTGCGGTTTTTTGTTTCATTTTATTTCTCTTTCATACACGCTTGAGCCGGTTTTCGCTTCTTCCCTCCCTCGGGGAGCCTGCGTGTGATCCGGCGCTTCCGGGATCAGTCCTTCGTCCCGGGCTTATTCGTCCACGTTCAGGAACAATTCATCGATTCGCGCAAGAAGCCACCGCGCGCGTCGCTGGTAGATCAGATTTTCGAGCCGGTACTCCGGCTTGATGTTCACGTCTATCGCCAGGGCTTGTTTCAAAAGCGACTTGAATTCCTCGGGATTCCTCTCGGCGACGCATACGGTTTCGGCCATGGAAACCAAAGGTCCTGCCTTGAATCCGCCCGATAACTCCATGGCGCGTTCGAAATGCCTGCGCGCACGTTCCAGAGGGTCTCCCGCCGCGCCCCGCCGGACGGGTTCGTACATTATCAGAAAGGAATGAATGGCGCCCTCATTGAAGGCTTCGTTGAGTTCCAGAGCGCGGTCGATCAGGGCTTCCACGGCAAGCTGATCGACAATCAGATCAGGTTGATCCTTTGACAGTATGATGGCCATTCCCCACGAGGCGGCGGTCCAGTAAAGCAGGGGGACATCGTCCCGGTCGGCGCGTTTGGCGGCCGGGACCGGGTCTAAGTTCAAATCAGCGGTGAAATTCGGATGTTTGGTTTCCAGACCGCGCAGACCGTAATCGCGCGAGCGCAGAAACAGGTTGCGCGCCCTCAGGTGCATTTCGGATGCGCGGGCGAAATCCTTGTCTTCCATTTCATCCGCATCCTGGTTGACAAACGCATAGGAATATTGCATGAATCCGCTGGAAGCCGCGAGAAGAAGGCCGCGGTGGCGGGGGCTTTCCGCCAGGATGCTTTCGATCAGTTTCAGGCTGAAAGGGAGCGCTCCCCTGATAAGTTCCGGATCGTTGTCCGACGCATAGGTGGAGCCGCTCTCCGCCAGGGCGTCTCCAAGATTCTTTATGGCTATCTTTTTTATGGAACATCCGGTTACGGAGAAGGCAAGCAGGGCGAAAAGCAGCATCCGAGCCGTGGGAGCCTTATTCCGCGATCGGTTCCTGTTCGGGAAACAGTGTTTCCGGGTTGATGAGTCTGGATGCAGATAAAAATATGTTTTTGTACTCATACGCAATGTTCAGGTTTGGAGATACTGTGTAGTTAATTCCCTAAAGGGATCGACACATTCGATGAATATTTATAACATTTTTGATGCTATCAGAAAAGCTGTTGCAGAGTCCGCTAAAATTTCTGATTATGCAATGTGAAAGGAGTGTCGGGGATGAAAGCGATCGAAGGCAAAATTGGAAGGGTTTACGTGCTGCGCCTGGAGCATGACGATTCCCTCCCCGGGTGCATTGAGAATTTTGCCGTGGAAAAAGGGATTCGCCTGGCGCAGGTTGTTTTTCACGGAGGCATTTACAAAGGGAATCTCGTTGCGGGACCTCAGGAAACCG
Organism: uncultured Acidobacteriota bacterium; assembly: GCA_964586015.1. Lineage (GTDB taxonomy): Bacteria > Acidobacteriota > UBA6911 > UBA6911 > UBA6911 > UBA6911. The sequence continues at coordinate 12,718 of CAZPHK010000006.1, forward strand.
AGGCAACGAAACCGGTTCCAGTCGTTCTGCCGATCAGTGACGCTCACGAGTCCTCCGCGGTCGGAGTTATCGCCCCGGATGAAGACGGCAAGCCGATACTGCATATGCATGGAAGTATGGGGCGCCGCGGGAAGACAATGGCCGGATGTTTTCAGAAGGGAGTGACCGTCTGGCTTGTCGGCGAAGCCGTTATTTATGAAATTCTCAGCGAGTCAGCCGCCGTGAGAGTGTTGGATGAGGAAGCCGGTTTAAAGTTGCTGGAAATGTCCGATTCATAGCCTTGGCAGCACACGAGGCTGAAGATACATGACTTCGGGCCTCAATAGGGAGGGGCGATGGCTGAAAATTCCAATTCCGTCAGAATTCCGCCGGATGAAATTCACTTTGATTTTATCCAGTCTTCCGGCCCGGGCGGCCAGAATGTAAATAAAGTGGCTACGGCCGTTCAGCTTCGCTTTGATGCCAGAAATTCCAGAATCCTGAAACCCGAGGTTCGGGAACGGCTTTACCGTCTAGCCGGCAGGCGGGTCAATTCCGCCGGAGAAATAGTCATAGAAGCCAGGAGATACCGCACACAGCAACGCAATAGAGAAGACGCCATGCAACGGCTGATCCAACTGATAGAAAAAGCCGCCGTCCGGCCCAGGAAGCGCCGCAAGACCCAACCGACGGCAGCTTCCAAACTAAAGAGACTGGATTCAAAGAAGCGCCGGTCGGAGATAAAAAAGCTTCGGAGCCGTTCTTCGATGGAGGATTAATTTCGTAACACCCTTGGCCCGGGGCCTCAGAACGTCGGCAAGTTTTAAGGTTGGCAGGTTTGCATGTTATGTTTATTTGTAAACGGGCCTCGTGGAGTAAAGAAATGAGTGGCTTGCAAAAGTTGCAGAAGGGATGGCTTAAACTGTATCGGAGCATCCGGGAAATGTTCGGGGTTCAGGATATTCGGGCGTCCCAGGAGGTTCGGAATAAAATTTTCAGACGGCTGGAAGCCGCTGTTTCCACGAGGAAAGATACGAAAGTATTCGCTTATAGAAAAGTAAACATCCGCCTGCAGCCGCCGACAAAATCGATCGCGCGGGAATTTAAGGCCGCCTTCATGGAAAATTCGTTGTTGAAATCCGATGCATTAAGAATGCTGAAAGAAGCCCGGATTCAATTTCCTCCCGATATGGAAATAATCGTGGAACTTCAGGAGGAAATCGAGCCGCGGAGCGAGGAATCCGAATCCGCTTGCTTGTATGAAATGGAATTAGGAGAGCCCGTCGATGCGACAAAGTATGAAATCCCGGAAATCGTACTGGAGGTAATCAAGGGATCGGCGGAACAGTCCGTATACCGGGTCACAAAAGACCGCCTGCTGGTAGGCTGTGTGCCGAAAGTCCGGGACCGCGAAGGGAGGCTGGTGAGGATAAACAATGTGGTATTCCCGGATACCGGAAATGAGATCAATGCCACTGTCGGCAATATGCATGCAAGGATCTGGTTCGATTTCAAACGACGGGAATTTCGCGTCATGGACGAATCAAGCCTTTATGGAACACGAATAGTCCGTGAGGGGCATACGATCGAGGTTCCAGCGGAAAATCCGCGCGGTGTGGGATTGCGTTCGGAGGATGCAATCTATTTCGGGCAAGCCTGCCTGCGCTTCAGGATGATAAAGAACGAGGATTGAGAGTCCGGTATGACGGACGAACCTGCGGATTAAATAGAGGGGTCCTGCAATGGCGTCATTCGCTTCGGTGGATGATATTGTTCATGCTCTCGACAACCCTGGCGGCGTTGTCGTGGATGTCAGGCCGATGGCGGCCTATAACGGATGGACGTTGAGGCACGAAGCGCGGGGCGGGCATATCGCCGGGGCCGTGCCGTTTCCTGTTGCCTGGTTTTCGGCTTCCGCCGGCGACGAACGGATTCATTTGCTGAAAACCAAAGGGATCACTCCGGAAAAAACCCTGATTCTCTATGGCTACGATTCGGACGATTCCGGAACGGCAGCTTCCTGCCTGGCCGAACTTGGATATGGTTCCGTAAGGATATTTAAGGATGGATTGCCGGCCTGGGCGGCCGATCCGGACAATCCCATGGACCGCCTGCCGCGTTACCGTAAGCTCGTCCATCCGGAATGGCTGGCGTGTTTATTGCGCGGGAACTGCAGTTGGGAGTATGAGGGCGGTCCTTTCGTTTTAGCGCATACAAGCTTCGATAATCATGACGATTATCAAAACGGGCATATCGCCGGGGCGATTTCCCTGGACACCCTGTTTCTGGAAGAGCCGGAGCATTGGAACCGGCGCAATCCGGATGAGCTGGAACGGGCGCTGCTGTCCAACGGGATAACCTGTGATACGACCGTTTTACTTTACGGCCGGACCGGCAATCCCAGTATGCAGAACCCCCATCCGGGACGGTATGCCGGGCAGATCGCCGCAATGCGTGCCGCTCTGCTGTTGATGTACGCGGGCGTTCGGGACGTCCGTGTGCTGGACGGAGGGCTCAATGCATGGCTGTCCGCCGGTTATGAAGAGACCTGCGATCCGACCGTGCCGGAACCGGCGCAGGAGTTCGGCTGTCCTGTTCCGGCGCACCCGGAATATATCATCGATATCGAAGAAGCCAAGGACTATCTGGCGGATCCGATGTCCGAACTGGTCTGCATGCGAAGCTGGCCGGAATTTATAGGCGAAAAAAGCGGATATCATTACATCGGACCCAGAGGCCGCATCCCGGGCGCGGTGTTCGGGAACTGCGGCAGCGATGCATATCACATGCAGAACTACCGAAACCTGGATAACACCATGCTCTGCTACCGTGAAATCGCTTCCAACTGGCGGCAAGTGGGCATCGTACCCGACAAAAGGATCGCTTTTTACTGTGGAACCGGCTGGCGCGCCAGCGAGGCTTTTTTCTATGCCTTCCTCATGGGATGGGAACGGGTGGCGGTCTATGACGGTGGATGGTACGAGTGGAGCATCGATGAAGGCAATCCCGTCGAGACCGGTATCCCCGAAGGAATCTTTATCAATACCCGCCGTTACTGATTTCGAAGAGATTCAGGCTGAACTGTTTCCGTGCATCGAACCATTGGCGTATCAGGCGCATCCCTTTGTGGCCTCCGAGCGCTGAAATTTCTTCCGGAACGTATTTATAGGAATTTTCAGTGTGAACCCGTTCTCCTTCGGCAAACGGGACAGTCAGATCCAATGCGTCGATTCTGACCTCCTGTTCGCAGATGCTTACCAGATACATTTCGATTCGTCTTTCTTCAGAATTAAAAATTGCATGATGTCGGAACCGTTCAAGACGGAAATGCCCCCCGAGCTCCCGATTGATGCGTGTCAGAAGGTTTAAATTGAAAGCGGCCGTTGCGCCGGACCGATCGTTGTAGGCTGCTTCCAGCACCTCGGGTTTCTTGACCAGGTCGACACCAAGAAGAAAATGGTCTCCGGCCGAAAGCCGTTTTTGCAGCCTGGCGATAAAGGTTTTTGCGGACGCCGGCTCAAAGTTTCCGATGCTCGACCCCAGCCACAGGAGCAGGATATTCCCGTCACCCGATTCGAGCATGGACAGCCCGTCTTCATACCGGGCAGCAATCGGCCTGACCTCCAGGGGCGGACACGCTTCTTTCAACCCGGCGGCGCTTTCTTCAAGAACGCCTCGGGAAATGTCTATGGGAAAATAAGTTGTCTGTATATCCGAACCGACGAATGTTTCCAGCAGTATTCGGGTTTTTTCAGAATTGCCGCTTCCGAGTTCCACTATACGAGACGATCGGCGGCAAATCGAGGCAATATCGCGGGCATGAGTTTTCAGGATTTCGGCTTCCGCGCGCGTGCAGTAATATTCCGGCTGCCGGCAGATCCGCTCGAAAAGCCGGGAACCGACGCGGTCATAAAAATAAAGGCACGGCAGCGCCTTCGGGAACTTACCCAACCCGATTCTAACATCCTGCGCAAACCGGTTATCACCGCCAGTCGGATTGTTGGTTTTCCTTTCTCCTGAATGCATGTTCCGGACCTTTTGTACCTTCGATTTCATGTCTCCCGGATTGAGCATTGGGAAATGCGGGTTACGTGCGATTCTATAGAGCAGGACCGCATTATATTAGGAGAAAATACAGGCATCATTGTCAAGAGCTGTGATGTCGTACAAAGCGATCTTGCCGGAGATTATGCAATAAATTGAGACGTAGAGGCAGGACCCGGAGATTCTTGTCGGGAACGGGCCGGTTGTCGCGGAGAAATCTTCCAGAACGGCACCTGATTCAACTCCCTGTATGTGCGCTCTATGGACTCGCGCGTCCCCCAGTCGCTCCAGGCGACATCGTCAATTTCCAGCATAATGATATGTTGGGGTATCCGGGTAAGCACCTGTGTGGAAAAATTCCAGGAATCGATATCCTGATAGACCTCAGCCGCCCTGCGGGGCGATAGGGCCAGTTCCTTCATCGCGTAAAAACTGTCCGGGACGAGTCGTTCGAGAATATCCAGCATACGGGAGAGTTTGAATACCATTACAAAGGTATTCCAGAGTCCCCCGAGAGCCATTATTTTGCAAGCCGCGGAGAGGTTGGGTTTTTCGATGAAGGCTTTGACATGGTACGTTTTCTCGCACCTTCTTACGGGGCTGTCCGGCAGAAGGTATCCATACCCGGTTTCCGGTCGATCGGGTGCGATGCCTAAGATGGCGATTTTATCCGGCATCCGTGTTACAAGCCGTGTCGCGCGAAATGTGTGCCCGATAAAGACGGGGTCGTTATCCACATAATGATCCGTGGGGAATACGGCTACGGTCGCCTCAGGGCGCTTCATTTTCAATCGCATTAAAGAAAAAATAAGTCCCGGCCCCGTATCCCGGTTGGCGGGTTGAATGAAAATATTTGTTTCCGGAAGTTCCTGTATCTGGTCCATCGCCAGTCCGACGTGATCCCGGTTGAGGATTATGTGTATGTTTTCTCCGGAAGTAAACAACCCGGTTCTGGCAAGAGTTGCTTCAAGCAGTGATGTGTTGTTATAAAAACGGCAATATTGCTTCGGAATAGGGGATCCGTAGACTTCCCTGGTCAAATCGTGCAGGCGGGTTCCGTCGCCGCCCGCAAGAAGCAACGCTATTCTATCTGCAGAGGAATCTGCATTCGGAACTGATTTGGCGCTGTTGGCTATCATACGCAGGGCCCTTATGTAATTTGGACCATAAGACCTGTTAATGATTATGTTTGACCTATCGCGCCTGCCGATCAATGCGTAGTTTTACTCATTTCTATATGGGTAATACTACCTATACCGGACGGTTTAAGTGAAAATATGCAGGATTTATAAATAGTTATAAATAAAGATTTATTAGTAATTATCGGGCCGATTCATTCTGAAATCACCTCCAAAGTATCCATTATGCGGTTATGGACGTCGCGGATAGATCGCCATGGGTTATGAATTCAGTTGCATTGGAAGTGCCGGATTGATTTATTTCTGAAATGCAAATAATGCTTATTTTATAAGTCAATATGAAAAAATGACGCCTCATTTAGATGATAAATCGCCATATATTTGCATATTGCTAGTAAAAAAACGCAATATATGCAAAAATATCAAAACAGTAGTTGACAATCCATCCGAGGATTCCTATAGTGACGTTGGTACAGAACATAAATTCTGTAGGATTGAGGTTGCGACTATGAAAATGATTTCGGCAATAATCCGTCCCCATCGTCTCCAGGATGTTAAGGAATCCCTGTCCGAAATAGGGGTGGCGGGCATGACCGTCACCGACGTAAGGGGAGCGGGAAGGCAGAAAGGTCAAGTCGAGCGATACCGGGGGTCGGAATACAGCATCGACCTCCTCGCTAAATGCAAAATTGAAATAGCTGTTGCAGACGATCAATGCGAAGAGGTGATCCAGGCAATCCGCAAAGGCGCGCATACCGGTGAAATTGGAGACGGGAAAATTTTCATTATGCCGCTTGAAGATTCAATGCGAATTCGTACCGGTGAAAGGGGTGAAGATTCCCTTTAATCCAAAAGGGTGGTTCAACGATTTTTCAGCATTTGATCGTAACAAATAATTTATTAAGGAGACCAAAATAATGGCAAAGACCCCTAAGGATGTTATCGATTTAGCCAAGAGCTCGGGGATCCAGATTGTCGATTTGAGATTCATTGATCTTCCCGGCGTTTGGCAGCATTTTTCAATTCCGGTGGACGACCTGACTCTGGAACTTTTTGAGGAGGGAGCGGGGTTTGACGGATCAAGTATTCGCGGATACAAGGAAATCCACGAAAGCGATATGCTTCTTATTCCGGATCCCACGACGGCTTATGTGGACCCAATGCTGCAAATTCCTACAATGGATATTATCTGCAACATCTTCGATCCGGTTACCCGCGAGGCCTACGATCGGGATCCGCGATACATTACCCAGAAGGCGGAAAAATACCTGCAGGGAACCGGAATAGCCGACATCAGCTATTGGGGACCGGAACTGGAATTCTACATTTTTGACGATGTACGTTATGACCAGAATGCGCATTCCGGTTACTACTTTGTCGACTCCCAGGAAGGCGTTTGGAATACAGGGCGGGTTGAAGGCCCTAATTTAGGTTACAAAATCCGTCATAAAGAAGGCTATTTCCCCTGTCCGCCGGCAGATTCCTTCCAGGATTTCCGTTCGGAAATCATTATGAAAATGAAGGAGGTCGGCGTACCCATCGAAGTGCACCACCACGAGGTTGGAACCGCGGGTCAGGCGGAAATCGACATGAGATTTTCGACAATGACCAAAATGGCGGACAATGTAATGTATTACAAATACATCATCCGTAATGTGGCCCATAAATACGGCAAGACTGTGACCTTCATGCCCAAGCCGCTCTACGGCGATAACGGCTCCGGAATGCATACGCACCAAAGCCTGTGGAAGGGCGAAACGAATCTGTTCTACGATGAGTCCGGCTATGCCGGATTGAGCAAAACGGCCCAGTACTACATCGGCGGCATTCTAAAACATGCTCCGGCACTTTTGGGCTTCTGCGCACCGACGACCAACTCCTATAAACGCCTGGTCCCGGGGTATGAGGCGCCGGTGAACCTGGCATTTTCACAGCGGAACCGTTCCGCCGCCGTTCGAATCCCGGTATATTCGAAGAGTCCGAAAGCCAAGCGTATTGAGTTCCGATGCCCGGATCCTTCAACGAACCCGTATCTCTGCTTCGCGGCCCAGTTGATGGCGGGCCTTGACGGTATTCAGAATAAGATTGAGCCGGGCGAGCCGCTTGAAAAAGATCTGTACGATCTCCCTCCCGAGGAAGCCAAGGCCATCAAGAGCACTCCGGGGGATCTCGGAGCCGTAATGGATGCTCTGGAACAGGATCACGAGTTCCTGCTCAAGGGCGACGTCTTTACCGCGGATACTGTTGAAGCATGGATCAAGTATAAGAGAGAAAGAGAACTGCAACAGGTGAACCTGCGGCCCACGCCGTATGAATACTATCTCTACTACGATCTGTAATCGCTGGATGGTTCGGGATTCGGAGTTGGCTGCAGATCACTCCGAGTTCCGGACCGCGAAAAAATATTAATTTTATGGCGAACGGGATTCTCGTCATCTATGCTCCTACTTTATGCAGAACGAAATAGAAGAACTTCGCCGAAAATTTCGCGATGGACGATCCCGCCTGTTTCAGAGTGTGACGTGGACATCCTCCAGCCGTGATCTGCTCGAAGCGCATACCGGCCTCATCGATTCCCTCATAAAAGAAATTTACGAAATATCCGCCAGGGACGCCGACGGTAAAACTGTCCGCAGAAAAAGTTCCGGCCTGGCCATTGTGGCTACCGGAGGATACGGCAGGCGGGAACTGAGCCCCTACTCCGATGTCGATATCGCGTTCATTCCATCCGAAGAGGAGGATCCCTGGGTTGAAGCCGTCGTCCATACCGCGTTTAAACTGGTGATGGATGTGTTTCTGTCCCTGAGAGATATCCAGGTCGGCTATTCGTTTCGCCCGGTTTCGGAGGCATCGACCTGGGATGTTTCTGTAAAAACGTCCCTTCTGGATCTCCGGCCGGTTTGCGGTGAGCCTGCACTGGCGGAAAAGCTTAAACACCGGATTCGGGAGGTGCTGCCTCCATTGGATCTTGTCCTGGATATAGCTCCTGCCTCGGATCCGTCCCGGGGGCAGGTAGAGTCCATATATACCGTCGAGCCCAACCTGAAGGAAGGGCCCGGGGCGCTGAGGGATCTGCACTGTGGACGATGGATATACAAATTATTCTGGGGCGTGGATGATTCGGAACTGGTCAAGGCTCTGCAGAAACGCGGCGGTATGTCGGACTGGCAGATTGCCGAACTCCGGGAGGCGGCGGACTGGTTCTGGCGCGCGAGGAACTGGCTCCATCTTGCCGCGGGCAAGCGTTCCGATGTGCTGATCAATAATTACCAGGACAGAATTGCCCGGGAATTGGATCGGAGTACGGCCCAGGCCTGGCTTTCAAGACATCTCAAATACGCCGAAGTTCTGGAATCATTTCGAAAAACAGCCGTGCGCACCGTTCTTATGGGACCGCTGAATATTCGGGAAATACTGCTGAAAGACGGTGTGTTGCATATGCCGGATCCATTGCCCATGCCGGATACGACCCTGTTTACCCTGCATACCTCTCAACGGCATTCAGTGTCCATCAGCCTGAAGGATCAAAAAAAGCTGAGCAGTAAACGCAATCTGGCTTCCAGGGTCCAGGATCCGTCTGTCCAGGAAGTTGGAATATTCATGCGGATACTGAACGAACGGCGGGATCTGGGATTGACGATGCGGGCTCTGGCCGAATTCGGATACCTGGATCGATTTGTGCCTTATTTTTCGGAGGCGATTCGTTTCGTCCCGCCCGATCCGGCCCATAGCCATACCGTGGGAGAACATTCCATAAGGATAATCGAACATCTGGAAAAGCTCCGCGACGGACAGGACATCCGGGGGCACCGCTTCAAGGATTTGCTGGATCAGTGCGCGCATTTCGATGTGCTCTGCCTTGCCGCCCTGCTGCATGATACCGGCAAGCTGCTTCCCGGTGACGACCATTGTGAAACAGGGGCGGATCTGGCGAAAACCGTTTCCAAAAAACTGAAGCTGCCCGCCGAAAAGAAGGAGCTTCTGGATGTACTGATACGGCACCATCTTCTGCTGGTGCGGACGGCAAGGTTGCACGATCTTACATTTTCAAATGTTATTCGTAGAGTGGCCGCGCGGGTCCCGACCCTGGATGTCTTAAAACACCTCTATGTTTTCACCTATGTGGATACATGCGCGGTTTCGGACACGAACTGGACCTCCATGGATTACCGGGACCTGGAAGACCTTTACAGAAAAATGCAGGACTTCTTTACCCGCACTTCGGACGACTCCGGGGAGCCCCTGGCTCCTGATGAGAAGATCGGATTGATTCGAAAGAGACTTGTGGCGCTGCACCCTTCGGAGAACGAAGAGGCCGTTTTGAAGCATACCGACACCATGCCTGCAAGCTATCTGCTGAATACCTCGCTGGGTGATATAGCCAACCATCTGGAGCTTCTTGAAAGAATGGAAGAAGAGAGGGTCGTACTGGATGTCTACAACAGGCCGGGGGACGATTATTCCGAGCTTACAATCTGCACTCCGGATGATACAAGGCCGGGCCTCCTTGCCAAAATTTCAGGAGTTCTGTACGGTTGCGCAACCGAAATACTGAGAGCCCAGGCGTATACAATTGCCAGGAAGGAACCCGTTGTACTGGACACTCTGTATATCCGGTCGAACGGGATGCAGATATCGGAGTATAAAGCCCGTAAAATCCAGGCGGCTCTCAAGGATGTACTGACCGGGGTTTCGACACTGGAAGAGTTTTTCAAAAAGTCCGGAAAAACTCCGCCGGGAGGCATCATCCCGGACAGGATCGATTCAAGAAACGATCTATCGGAGGAACATACGGTCGTACACATTGTGGCGAGCGACCTCCCGGGACTGCTGTATGTAATGTGCGACAGTATTGCCCGCTGCGGCCTTTATATTCATTCCGCAAAAATCGCAACCTGGCATGCGCATGCTGAAGACAATTTTTACGTGACTACGGATGCCGGCGCCCAGATCCCGGATTCCGAGCTTGCGGTCTGGACGGAACGGCTGAAAAAGTTGCTGCAGGAACCTTTGGAGAAGGACTGAGGATCGGCGGAAAACAGGCAGTGACGGGATGCCGGGGATAAAAACGGATCCCGATCCGGTAATTCGGCTGTTTGTACGAGAAACGGCCCTTCTTGTGTGAGTGGGACATAATGGATCGAATAACGCAAATCGCCGATGAAACATTTGCTCCCGATCGGGCGCGGTTCGCGTTTGAGAGTTTGCTGGAATGTCTGGATGCCGGCGATATTGAGGCATGTTCCGATTCTTTTCTTCGCGACCTTGGCTCGCTGTTGATACTTTCTCCACCAATGCTGGATACCCTTCGACTGCATCCGGAGTATCTCGGCTGGTTGAACGAACAGGTCCGCCGGTTCGAGCACGATCCGGCCGCCCAGCTTCCGCCCGAAGAAAAATCCTATTACAACCGGCAATGGAAGACCTGGATCAAGGGAGCGAAAGAGGATATTTTTAAAAGGCTTCGGGCGTTCAAGCGGCGCGAATACCTCCTTATTTCCTACCTGGATGTCTCCGGGGTGTTTTCTTTCAGGGAGACTGTACGCAGTCTGTCCGTTTTGGCGGACTGGGTTGTGCAGACGACGCTTGATTCCTGCAGGGAAAACCTCGCCGAAGAAGAGACAGACCGGTCCGGGACGATTCCGGAGGGAGGTTTTGCCGTCATCGCGATGGGCAAGCTCGGAGGGATGGAGCTTAATTACAGCTCCGATATCGATCTGATTTTCTGCCGGCGCAATCCGATTTCGGACAAGGAGATGTATTTTTTCTCCAAGCTGGGAGAACGCCTTGTCCGTACCCTTTCAAAGGTCGACCAGGAAGGATTCCTGTATCGGACCGATTTGCGGCTTCGGCCTCACGGATCGAACGGGCCGCTGGTTCCGACCATAGACAGCCTGATGAATTATTACGAGTCCTGGAGCGAGCCATGGGAGAGACAGGCATTGATCAAGGCGCGTTTCATAGCGGGTTGCGAGATGGTCGGGACCCGCTTCCAGAGCTTTGTAAATGCTTTTACCCTGTCCAGGCAGTTGGAGGAAGCCGCTCTTGAAGATGTCAAGCGTGTGAAACATATTGCGGAAAGGGAGCACGCCGTAGATTCCGGAATTCATCTGAAACAGGGGCCGGGAGGAATTCGGGATATTGAGTTTTATGTACAGTTTTCCCAGCTGACGATAGGATGGAGATATCCCGAGGTTCGCCTGCAGAACACGCTGGATACCATTGAGGCCCTGGCGCGGATGAAGGTTCTTCTGGCGGGTGAGGAAAGCATCCTGTCCCTCGCGTATATATTCCTTCGGATTGTGGAACATCGATTGCAGCTGCAGGTGTTGACACCGCAGGCAATTCTGCCGGATTCCGCCGGGGAAATAGAATTTATCGCGAAAGGGCTGGGATTCGCGAATCAATCCGATAATCCCGGAAAAGCATTTCTGAAGGTTCTCGAGCAACACCGGTTCCGGGTGCGCGATATTCTGGAAAGGGTATATCTGGCGCCCGGCTACCTCAGGCTTCATGAAAGGGAGGAAGAACTGGCGCAGTTGTTAAGCGACCGTATGCCCAAAGAGCGTGTGCACGAACTGCTGGCGCAATATGGATTCAAGGATATCGACAAGGCGTGGCAGAACATCCGGCTGCTCGGCCTCGGGCCCGAAGGCCGGCTCCTGCCGCCCGCGGACCGGCGGGCCTTTCTGGAATTTGCGTTTCCGATGCTGGAGGTATTGGGAGAAACGGTTGACCCCGACCAGGCCCTTCACAATCTTGAAGATTTCGCGACCGCTACAGGCAATCGCATCTCTTTCCTGCGCACGCTCGCGTCGCGCCGCCCTCACCTTTCCCGCCTTACAAATCTGCTGGCGCTCAGTAATCGATGCCGGCAGATTTTAAGCCGCCATCCCGAATATTTCGACGGCCTGGCCCGCGGCTATTATCTTCACGAGGGACGCCGGGAAGAAGAGATGTTCTCGGAATTGATGAACAGGGTCGGGGAGTCTCCGCGTGGCTTGAAACGGGAGGACGTTCTCAGAAAATACAGGAAGCGCGAAATGGTCCGGATTGCGTATCGGGATCTGGCCGGTCTCGCGGATTCCCTGGAGATAAGCCGGGAGTTGAGTGATCTCGCGACTGCCTGTCTCAAGGCCGCTGTCGATTGGAGCCGCCTGCCGCAGCTTGATCCTTCGGACCGCAGGCAGGAGCGCCTGCATCTGGTGGCCATGGGAAAACTGGGGTCCCGGCAATTGCACTACGCATCGGATCTGGATCTTATCTTCATTTACGATCCCGTCTCCGGCTCAGAACCGGAAGCACGGATGCGCTACCAGAGGAACCAGGAAGAAAGAGTTGAACAGCTGCTGGAGTTGTTCGGCGGCGTAACACCGGAAGGATTAGCCTACGAGATCGATCTGCGGCTTCGCCCCGAAGGTGCTTCGGGCATATTAGTGCGATCCTGGGAAAGTTTCTTCGAGTACGCGGGGCAATATATGCAACCCTGGGAGCGAATGGCGCTTGTTCGGTCCAGAATACTGGATGAATCGTCCGAGACGCTGAAACGGTGGGATGACTTCCTGGCGGCCGTCGTCTACGAATATGACTGGAGCGAAGAGGCCTACGAATCCATTCGTCATGTCAAGAGAAGGATCGAGCGGGAAAAAAGCAGGGAGACAAGAAACAATCTCGATTTCAAGTACGGCAAGGGGGGAATTGCGGACATTGAATTCCTGATACAGTTTCTTCAGATCAAGCACGGCAAACATCACAAAAACGTTCGCGTGCCCGGGCCTAAAGAGGCTCTTGCGGCGCTCCATGAAGACGGGATTTTGAGCATGGAAGAGAAGGATCGGCTGCTGGCGGCGCACCGATTCGAACGCCTGGTCGAAAACCGGTACCAGTTGATGGAAGAGTGGACGTCGCGGGAACTGTCCAGGGAGTCTCTCCTGCTGGTTCGGCTTGCGGGCAGCCTGGGTTATCGGGGCGGTGCATCTTCCGTTCGTAAATCCTTTGTGTCGGATTGGGAAGATACCGCACGTTCTGTGCGTGAACTGGTGGAAAAGTATTTTTATTAAAAACGTTCTCCGTTCAGGGTTCAGGGTTTCCCGTTCGTATTCGAATCTCAAAACGTGAAGCCGGGAAACGGAAACGGGAAAATGATTTACACATATTTCGGGATGCAGCGCAGTCATGCGTAAAAAACATATTCCGGTGAAGTGAGGGAATGTCCATGATGCCGATCGATTCGACGAAACAGGTTTTAGAAATCGCCAAACAGGAACGGGTCCGGTTTTTGCGGCTTCAGTTCACGGACATACTTGGGGCGATTAAAAACGTAGAAATCCCGGAGCATCAGTTTGAACATGCGCTGGACGGGAACGTTGTGTTCGACGGTTCTGCTATTGGAGGATTTTTCCGTTTGGAGGAATCGGACATGATCCTCTGGCCCGATCCTTCGACATTCCGTGTCTTCCCCTGGGAGGACCGCCGCGGGAAGGTTGCACGAATGATATGCGATGTCCGCCTCCCGGACGGGTCGCCTTTTTCCGGTTGTCCCAGAACGGTACTGAAGAAGGTCGTGAAACAGGCGGAGGACGAAGGCTTCAAGCTGATGGTCGGCGCCGAAGTGGAATTTTTCCTTTTCCTGCGCGGCGCCGACGGCAAGGCAACGAGCATTACGCACGATGCCGGCGGGTATTTCGACCTGGCGCCCAACGACCGGGGCGAGGAAGCGCGCCGGGACATGGTTTCCGCGATGGAGAGAGTCGGGTTTCGCGTCGAAGGAGCGCACCATGAAGTGGCGCCGGGGCAGCACGAGATCGATTTCAAGCCGGTCGATGCCGTTGAAGCCGGGGACAATATCATTACCTGCCGTTTTCTGGTCAGGAAAATAGCCATGGACAACGAACTTCACGCTACGTTCATGCCCAAGCCTTTTTTCGGCCAGAACGGGTCCGGGCTGCATTTTTATCAGGCGCTGTTCAAAGACGGAGTCAATGCATTTTCCGATTCCAGGAGCCAGTACAAACTCTCTCAAGCGGGTTTGAATTACATCGCCGGCGTTCTGGAACACGCGCGAGGCATGGTGGTCATCACCAATCCATTGGTGAATTCCTACAAGCGCCTGACTCCAGATTTCGAAGCGCCCACGCATGTGGCGTGGTCCGAAGTCAATCGCAATCCCCTGATCCGGCTGACCAACAGACGGGGAGAAGGCACGTTCTGCGAATACCGCCTCCCGGATCCGTCATGCAATCCGTATCTGTCACTGGCGGCGATTCTGGCGGCAGGAATGGAAGGCATTCGAAAAAAACTGAATCCGGGGCCTCCGGTAAACAAGGATATTTTCAAAATGAGCCAGAGAGAGCGGAGCCGCCTCCGTGTCGATCTGCTCCCGAACGACCTCAGCGAAGCGGTCCGTGCCTTTCAAAAGGACAAATTTCTGCAGAGCGCGCTCGGATCCCGCATCTCCAACCATATTATTCAAGCCAAGCGCAGCGAGTGGGAAGAGTACATCGGCCAGGTACACCCGTGGGAGCTGGATCGTTACCTGGGATCGTTCTGACAATACCGGTTAAAAACTCAGGTTATAATTCAGGGGAAATACTGTAAGACCTTTGATGGGAATTACAGGGACGATCCGACAGGGAACGACTCTTTGGAAAGAGTCGTTCCTGTATCCCAGCGGTACGTATTCGCCGCGGGATAATCCATCAAGACGGTTTCTTAAAAACCTACCTGCAGGGTGAGCTGGACCCTGTCTTCCTTTGGGTTTGAGCTGACGCTGTGATTGGTTCTCTGATAGTCGAACAGCCAGGTGTTCGATTTGTAAAAGTGCCAGGCTACTCCGGCAATGTAGAGCCTGATGATATCACTGTACATTTCGGTATTCCCGTTGAACGTGTCCGTTCGGCCCCAGAGAGTTACTTCGCCTCTCGAAACGGGAAGATGAACGGCTGCGAAGATTGAGAAGCCCTTACTGTCGGCAGCGGTAACTTCATCGGGCATAAGGGCGCTTCCTGCCTGGTTGCCGGTTCCAAAGGATCCCTGCCCGGTAAACGTGAAATATTCGCTTTCGTAAGAAACCATCCCGTTAAAGAGCCGCCAGTCCGGGGGATTGTCGCCCGCCTTATTTCCTTTTCCGACGATGCCGAAAGCGGAGAACTGGAGTCCGGGCACCGCACCCGGGACGGGACGAACGGTGATGCGCCCTTCGAGCACTTTGTTTGTGTTGTTTTCCTTGGCATGGTAGCCCCCTCCGTTGTAGACGCCGATCTGCCAGGATCCGTATTTGCCTGCATAATGGCTGTTCACTTTGCTCTTGTAGTCGTTGTCCAGGCTTCCGCCGAAATCGGAGCCGAAAAGCACTCCCACATCCGCGCTGTTAAAAACGTGGTTGCGCTCGAGATACATCGTATCCTGCATCCGGAATCCGTTGATGGCTTCTTCAAAGTCCAGCCACGGCATATGCGCGAGGCCGAATTCCATATACGGCTTGGAGATGACGTTATTTCCCTTCCAATGGAATTTGCCGTAAAGGTATTTGGCCCGAAGCTTCACGTCGCCGTAAGAGTCGACGGTAATGTCACTCACGAAGCGGGCGGTCAGATACGGCGTGAGATCCACATCGGCTCCGAAATAACCCCGCTTTAAAAGGAACGAGTTGTAGTTCTTGTGTGTGGCGTCCCCGGGATCCATCCATCCTGCCTGATAGGACAGATAAAACTTGCCGATAGGCTTGAAGCTTTTCAAAATGTCCGGCAGTACGATCTTTTCATCAGGTTTCCGTGAATTGGCTGCCTGGGGGTCTGCGGCATAGACTGCGCCCGCCATCCAGAGGACTGCCGGCATACAAGTAAAAATGAACTTTTTCATCGTTTTATCCTTCACTTAAGTTGTCACGGCCCCAATGCCGGCTGACCCGCGGATGGGGCAAAATGAATTGTGGTTGCACTGCTTTGCTGACTGAGAGCCTTACCAAGCTCAAACAGGCTGCTCGCCAAATACCGTAACTTCATCTTCATCCTGATGAGTGAAAGGGAACTCTATTCCACTGCCGGGCCTGAAGGAATTCTGAATACGGCACGTTCAAATTAAATGAATTCCCCATTAAAGTTTCTTTAAGGATCGCTGCTATCGACAACCTGTTCTTCGAACACTCCACCTTGCCGCAAATCGTCCGGATCGACGAGGCTTGAAAGCAAGCGGGCGGACTGCACTATCGTCTCCACGGCCGTCCGCAATCAGAAATCCCTAATGCCCGATGCGAACGGACTCACAGTACATACCGAACATTGCAAACAAATTAAGCTAATATTAAAATTGTGTTAACCCGCATTTCTCGGGGGATTTCGTGTAAGCGAAGCGGTCGAAGCATTGTGAGAAATGCGGACTTGTTTGTATCTGACAGAGGATACTTTTGAAAAGCAGCAGGCTTGTTTTCAAGTTCACGGCTGTCCCTGAAAGTGTTTTGAATCGAGCAGGAATTGTAGCGTCCGCTTGATGTTTGCTGTTCACGGTGAATTTTCCAGGATTAAAGATGACCTGTTTGTTCAAGGAGAAAGGCAATGAAGAAATTAACGTTGCTGCTTGTTATCGTGCTGACCCTCACCTGCGGTTCATTATTTGCTCAGGATGATTATCCCAGGGCGGAGGTTTTCGGAGGATTTTCCCTGCTGAATACGGATATGAGTGGATTATGGAATGAACGCTACTCTTTCTATGGTTTCCAGGCCAACGGAGTGTTCAACCTTGATGAACACTTCGGAGTTGAGGCTGATTTCGGCGGCCAATACAAAAGCGAAGAGGGCGAAACAGTCCATTTCTATGAATACATGTTCGGTCCCCGCTTTGCGGTGCGTCAGGAAAAGGCCACATTTTTTGTTCACGCCCTTTTCGGAGGAACGAATTTGGGTATTAGCGGCGATTCCGTCAGCGGCTTTTCATTGGGAATCGGCGGAGGAGTCGATTTAAATGTGAGCGATCATTTTGCCGTAAGGGTCGTGCAGTTTGACTGGATCCCCTCACGTTTTACCGAGGACGATGAAATTCTATGGATCAAGGACACGGTTCGATTCGGATTCGGAATCGTCATTAAGTAAAACTCTTCGGTTTTTATTCAAGCGAACCGGCAGCGCGAGCAGTGCCGGTTCGGCATGTTTCGATATAAAAAGCCGGTATTGCGGCGGCAGGAATATATTGTCCGAAAAACCGGCTTTTTGTACAAATTGATCCTGTTGATAAGAATTCCGCAATGCTTCCAGCCTGAGCGGATGCACTTGAGTGGATCTGTGGAAGTTCGATTCTGAATGGATACCCAAGGATCCGTTTTCTATCTGCAGTTATTTTTCCGATGATCCGTCGGAGTCTATAAAGATATATTTATTTCTCATGTCCTCCGGCACCAGGTCCCTTCTGGCGGTTTCAGCCAGTTTGGGGCCGTAGTGCGCCTGGATAAACAGGAACGGCCGGGTCACTTTGTGGATCGTGAACGGGCAGTGAACGGTATTTTCCGGAATGTAGATCAGCGCCGACTTGGTGATGATGTGTTTCTCCATTTTTTCGCCCATGCACACTTCAAATTCCGCCCCCAGGTCTTTGGGGTTATCAGGATCGGAGCCCAGCGCCACCAGTACTTCCGGAACAGGGTGCGTGTGCGGCCCGTGCCCCAGTGTTTTAGTGGCCGTCTCCCCCATCCACATGGCGGAAAAATAGTTGCATCCTTCTATGATGTCGTTGTCGGCAAAAGTGACGAACATGTTGCTGGCGCCGAAGCCGATTTCCCTCTCTTTCGGAGTCAATTCATTAAGGAAGCATTTGCGATACTTCAGCCCCTCCGAAGCATCAGGCGCGGGATTGTTTATAGCCGCGGCGATGCTCTCCCTGGACGGCATAAACGCGGCTGCTAAGGCGCCGGCCAGGGCGAACCCGGCGGCGCCGCCGGTTAGCTCCATTACGAATCCCCGCCGGGTCGTACCTCCATTATTTTTTGCGATGGAACTCATATCTGATTCTCCTTTTAATTAAAAACGGCAATGGCTGAAAATAATCGGTTCGAATCTGCTGCTCTGCGTTTCCGGCATTTTCAGCATATCCGTATTTTCAATCAATGTATCCCTAATTTTTCATGCCGCGGGAGGCGTGAGATCCCTCGGCCCGACAAGACTCATATTCATTCCAAATAATGCGTCTTCAATCGCCCGCGTATAATTGCCGGCAACCATTATTTGATGGATGCCCGGGACGTTCTGAAGAAAACGGCCGGCATCATGGATTTTCACATCCATGGTATTCGCGCAGACATTGAGCGTGGGGCCTTTGCCGGATGGGGCCTGGTCGGTATCCATCACCTGGGTCTGAATTCGTCCCGGCCATAATGAAAAACTTTTCAAATCCTTGCTGAATCCTCCGGAAATCACCTCTTTGCCTAATGGAAATTCAACTTCCGGCACGACCCCTCTCCCGAAACCGTGATAGTCATGGAGTTTATACCTCATCGGGGCGGCACCGGCGCCGTCCAGCTTCAGGGGCGCAACGCAGTGGCTCACGACAATTTTGGAATTCGGAACATCCAGGGACATCAGGTTGCACATGAAGGAAGGCTTCCGGCTGATCTCTTCCAGAAACATCGACGACAACATCCCGCATACATCGGCTTCACAGGCGGCCGTCATTCCTTCGTCCCTCAATCGTGAGAACGCCAGGCAGGGGAAAGGCAGGACGGGGTTTCGGCTCATGGTAATGCCCAGGCAGTCGATCGAAACGGCGCTCAAGCCCTCTTTTTCAATAATCGAACGCAGCAGAACATACAGCCTGCATGCATCAAGAATGGTTTCGTCCGAAACCCCGATTACCCGCACGGCTTCCTTCTTCCACCGTTCCATTTCTCTCCCGGCGGCAGAAGCGTCCACTTCTTTGATAAGCGACGCCAATTCTTCTACCGGCCGGTACTGCATTCTTACACCGGTTCGCTGATAGATCAGATCTTCAGTGAGATTATGAGCCGGCACGCTGGTTGAATCAAACGGCCTTCCATAAAGGATCGCCCGCCGATCTTCGAGAATCCTGGGGGAGGCGACAATTTTCAACAGATCCAGCGCCTGATCCTGTGACAGCGCAAACGTGACGTTGGCGCCGTTTGCCCGCAACGACGCCGCAAGATTGACATCAATGAGAATCAGTTCCGGGTTCGCGGAGAGAATTATTACGGGAATATCCAGATCGCCCATGGAGTCGTAAAGGCTTCCGAAGTTGAAAGTAAAACGCGGCAGGCACAAGAGCAGAATATCCATGTCCTGTTCATGAATAGTCCTGATGACTTCGTCCGGTTTCTGATAATTAACCTTGATCGAGGATACCAGGAGATCGGTTCCCGTATGCGGCTTTATCGACCCGAGAAATCCTTCATACTCCTTCGGATTGTCGTTCAGGCAAAGCAGTTTCCTTTTCTTTCCTGACGGCAGCGGCGCGGCCGGGCCCGCGGTGCCTTGACGGATAAAACCTGTCCCCGGAAGGGTTGCCGCCACACTCGCCAGGGTTGTTGTTTTCAGGAAGTCGCGCCTGCCTACGTGTTTTTCCTTATGATTATCTCTGAGCACCTGAGCCTCCTATCTAGTTTTCATGCCCTGCCAAGGGCTGCCGCACGTTCCGGGTTTTGCAGTTACGTTCGACCAATCCGTTATAAATCAGACGTGCGCCTGTTGCATTACTTTTTTGACAGTGAGTTTATATTTAAGAAAACAGTCTAATGAAAATACATTGAATAATACGTATTTCAGGTCTTCTTATATCGATATACCTGCGAGAAATGTGGGTTAGAATAGATATCTAAGAAACAGACGCTTATTTTTCCTGTCCACTTTATCCTGATGTTCAAGAGAGGGCGGACGCCGGACTACCGGGGTGCTATGGAGGGAGGAGATTATGAATGAAGAGGCGCTCAAGAAAGTTGTGGAAACGTTTTTCGTTTGCCCCAAGGATGAACTCGTCGAAATTTTCGGTGAGTTTCTGAACGCGCTGGATGCGGAAAGTTCCCTGTCTCCGGGCGGTTCGATGTCGCGTAACTACGAGACGGCGCAGGCCAATCCCGAAATTCATATACTTCCCGGAAACTTAAAGGACGCCCGCGATGCGGTTTTCCCCTATTTCTGGGGAACGGATGAATGGTTTTCAAAGCTGCACCTGGAGAATGTGAAAGGGCCGGCCAATTACGCGTCGCTTGTAGGGGTGCTCGCCTGTCTGCTCAAGAATCCCAACCTGTGCGTGGACACATACAGCCAGCGCTCCAACGAGCTGGAGGTGAAGGCGATCACATCGATCGCTAATCTTGTTTTCTATCACACGGATTCGCCGTGGGGTGTTTTTAACATGGGAGGCACGATTTCGAATCTGTATGGAGGGCGGATCGGAATCGAGAAAGTCATGCCTCATGCGATGGCAAAAGGCGTGGGAGGAGGAAACCTGATCGGGATCGTTTCGGAAGCCGCGCATTATTCGAATGCAACGTTGGCCGGATGGCTGGGAATGGGAACGGACAATCTCCTTCAAATCCCGACGGACGAAAACATGTCCATGCGACTCGACTTGCTGGCGGAGGCGTTGGGAAAGGCTTACGGCGCGGGGAAGAAAGTTGCCTTCGTCATCGCAACATTCGGCACGACAGATGCGTTTGGGACCGATGACGTCTCCGGTATCCGCAAGGTTATTCGCGAAGAAGCGGACAAGGCCGGTGCGCCGCCGCCGCAGCTGCATGTCGATGCGGCCGTCGGCTGGGTGCTTTGCTTCCTGAACGAATATGATCTGGACCGCAATCCCTTCGAACTCCCGACCGACGTGCTTGCGATCGTCCGGCAGGCCCAGAAGAGAGCGCGCGCCCTGCAGGAGGCCGATTCCGTGACCGTGGATTTCCACAAGATGGGCTGGGGACACTACCCGGCCAGTGCCTTCATCGTGAATCGGCGCGACGATCTTCGGTATCTGACCCGAAACAAGGCGGATATTCCCTATTTCAGCGAAGCGGAATACCGCCACGATCCGGCACTGTTTACTCTTGAGTGCTCCAGGCCGGCGATCGGACCGTACTCGGTTATGGCCAGCCTGAACGGCATCGGTCTGATCGGCTACCAGATGTTGGTTGCGCACTCCCTGGAAATGGCGGCTCTTACCCGGAAAGTGATCGGCAAGCTTGATTACTGCAGGGTCTTGAATCCGGACAGTATCGGTCCAAGCGTGGTCTGGTGGGTGCTGCCGAAGGGCCGGAACGCCGGGGAAATATACAGGCGGCTGTTGGCGGGAACGCTGCCGGAAGAGGAGCGGCTGCGATATTGGGCCGAGATCCGGCACTTGTTCGACAAACGCGCGGAAGACCTGAACCGCGCGGTTGACGCACGTCTCAGCTTTACGACATCGATAGGCTTCTCGCCGCACGGCCACTCGATTCCTGCGTGGAAAGCGGTTTTTTTCAATCCGCGGACGGACAAAGAGGTGGTCGAACGTATCGGGATGTCGATCGAGAATCTGTAGCAGCACCGGAACGGCGAACCTGGTTCGGGGGAAGGCCGATCCTTCACGCAGACTTGCAGCAGCGCAATGCCGTATTCATGCCCGGATCCGGTCGTTTCGGTAGCTTTGCGTTCCTTCGCCTAAACGAAATTCAGCGATAAATGCGGATTAGAGGAGGAATATGAACATAAAATTTCAATATACAATCATCTATGTTCCATCGGTCGAGAAAGCGTTGGACTTCTATAAAAGGGCCTTCGGACTGGAAACCAGGATGATCCTTGACTCCAAGGAATGGGGGGAGCTGGAAACCGGAGAAGCGACACTGGCGTTCGCCACGCATGAAATGGGCAGAATCAACCTGAACGACAAGTATCAGAAAGCGGATATCAACAAGCCGCCTTTCGGCATCGAATTTTCCTTTATAAGGGATCACATTCAGGCTGCCTTCGACCGGGCCGTGGCCGCCGGAGCCATACCTGTCAGAGAACCGGCGACACATTAAATACAACCATGAACTGGGAGAGAAGGGACTCGTCTGGGAGGCGGGACCTTCGGCCGATACGAGCCGAATACTCCATATCTACGCGGATTCCGATATGGAATCCGCTCAGAGGCTGATGGCGGAAGATCCCTTCTTCAAGGAAAATATTTTCAACAGTCCCTGGTGGATGGATTGGTCCGTGCATACTCCGTATTGGAAAATCGGTCCTTCGATGCGGGGAATTATTGAGGGCCTGGCAATGGGAAACGGCGCCATACCCGCATGCCCACCCGGGGCGGAAGCTTCTGTTTCCGTAATTAATGTGGAAAATGCGACGCCCCGAAAATCTAAAACTTAAGAAAACAGTTTTAGTGGAAGTGCGGGTTAAATTCTCCGGGCAATCCAATAGCCGTTTCCGACAGCATTCATGATGGAACCGGGTGAATGGCCCTCGCGGCCGACAAGATAAGTTTCGGCTACTTTTCCTTCAACAGCTTTCAGGAGTTCGGTATCCAGTCCGGGGTTCGCCGCCGTAATAATGGTATCGGCTTCGATGGTTTCATCCTTGCCGTCCCCGGACAGGATGTTCAGGCCTTTACGGGTTATTTCCTTTACCTTTGTCTGAGGTCTCCTGGTCACTTTTTTCATTGAGTGAGATGCTGTCAATCCATCCCCGTAAATCGTGTTCTCATCCACTATAGTAACTTTTCTGCACCGCTCGACCAGGAATTCAGCCAGGCTGCTCCCCTCTGCGGTGCCGCCGATAATGACGACCCTCCGGCCCACGGATTCCCAATATCGGGACATATGCCTCATGACCGCCGGTTCCATCAGGTCGAGGTCGTCCTTCAACCGAAGGCACAGGTCTTCAACGCTGACGGCATTGTCCTCAATGCCGGGTATCTCCGGCACTACGGGCACGCCCCCGGTTGCCAGAACCACCGCGTCCGGTTTAATTTCCGGAAAAACCGACGGATTGAATTCCTGCCCCAATCGAATTTCGACTCCGAGTCTTGTAATCTGCTTTTTCAGATAGTCCGCCAGATACGTTGCGTCGACATCCGCATCCAGTCCTTTAATCATCGCGACGTAAGGCAGCAGCCCCCCCAGGCGTTTCTCTTTTTCATACAGGATCACTTCATGGCCCCGGATTGCCGAAACCCTGGCCGCCTCCATACCCGCCGGACCGCCTCCGACCACCACAACCCTTTTCTTTTTTTCAGCTGGAGGAATTTCATAACTTTGCTCGGATCCGAGGGCTGCGTTCAGCCGGCACCGTATCGGCACAAAGCGGGGGCTTCCTATCATGGATAAAAGAAGCCTGGCACAATCTTTGCAATCCGGGCAGAAAGCGATGTCCTCCACCCTGCCGGCCGCAACCTTGTTTGCGATTTCAGGATCGGCCATCAGGCCTTTGCAGATGCCGATAAAGTCGGCTTTGCCCTCTTTCAGGATGCTTTCGGCCACTTCAGGCCGTTCCAGAGCGCCGACCGTCATAACCGGTATGGAGACTGATTCTTTGATTGCGGCCGAAAGAGGCGACAGGGCGCCTTTCCCGCCGCGGCTCCAGTCGAGTTCCTTCGGCAGCGGTTTGGTGTCTTCGGAATAATACGCGCCTTTCGGAGAGGCGTCCAATCCGTCAAAACCGTGATATCCGAAAGCCCTCACGTGGATGGCGTCTGCCCCCGCCTCTTCCAGTATCCTGGCAATGCCCCGGGCCTCTTCAACGGTGGTGCCGTTAGGGATTCTAAGCTCGATCCCGTTTATGAGTGTTATTAGAGGAAAGTCTTCTCCGAGCCGTTTCTTGATTTCACGGATGATTTCAACCAGAAACCGGGTTCTATTTTCCAGGTTCTGACTTCCGTATCGATCCTCCCGTTTGTTCCATGCCCGGGATAGAAAACTGTTAAGCAAATGCATCCTGGCGGCATTGACCTCGACGCCGTCAAAGCCGGCCCGTAGGGCCAGTTCCGCGGTATGGGCGAATCTGTCAACCAGGTTCTCTATTTCCGGGATCGTCAGTTCTTTCGGGCACATGCGCACAAGCAATTCAGCCTGTTCTTCCTCCGTCAGAGCTGACGAGGATATTGTCTGAAGCCCCTCCCCAAGAAAAGCCTGGGGCCCGGCATGAAATATCTGCATAAAGACAGGGCAGTCATGCTTATGGATCGCTTCCGCGATTTCCCGTATTGACGGAAGATTGGTTTCATCCTGAAGATGCCTTTGAGTGATGGGGATTGTAATCCCCCTGGGATGCTCGACCGCAACGTCACCCCATATGATAAGACCGGCGCCGCCCCGCGCTATGGACTCGAGAAAATTCCTGTTTCTGATGCCGATGTCCTCCGCGCCGCCGCAGGTTTTCACGATCCGGTTCCTGATCCGCAATTTCCCGATTCGGCCCGGAGCCAATAATTTTTCAAATCTTTTATGGACCGTCATTGGCGCATCTCCCTGAAGCATTTCAGCCGGATAAAATCGACTTACGGGCACCGCCGCGGCAGTAGAAACCTCGCGATGGATACGGGTTAGCTTACATTCGGATCCCGGACCGTGTCACGTTAAAACGGCATCTTCGAAGATGCTGCAAAGTTATTATTTGATTGGTTTCATGGCGGGAGTTTTTATGTACAATGGGTGCGCATGCCTCCCCGATAAGCTGACGATTAGGAGCACAATCATGGAACATGAATATGCGTTTGAAATGGCGGCATCCAGCATTCGCTACGGGCCGGGTGTTACGCGTGAAGTGGGAATGGATCTGTCCCAACTGAAGGTGCGGCGGGTTATGGTTGTAACGGATCCCAATCTGGCAAAACTGCCTCCGGTGGCGACCGTTCTGGAGTCGCTCGAAAGCGAAAATATCCCGCATGAACTTTTCGACCGGGTGCACGTGGAACCTACCGATATCTCCTTAGGCGAAGCGATCGCATTCGCTCGCGAAGGAGAATTCGATGCTTTCGTAGCGGTGGGCGGAGGATCGTCGATGGATACCGCCAAAGCAGCCAATCTCTATTCGACATATCCGGCGGATTTCCTGGAATACGTGAATGCTCCGATAGGAAAAGGCAGCCCGGTCCCCGGCGCGCTGAAACCCCTTTTCGCCGTCCCCACCACCGCCGGCACCGGAAGCGAGACAACCGGCGTGGCGATATTCGACCTGGTTTCCATGCATGCCAAGACCGGCATCGCCCATCGTTATCTGAAGCCGACTCTCGGGCTGGTCGATCCGGAAAACACTCGAAGCCTGCCTTCCATGGTCGCCACCGCCACCGGTTTCGATGTTCTGGTCCATGCCATGGAATCCTATACGACGATTCCGTACTACCGGCGTGAACGGCCCGCCCGCCCCATTCTCCGCCCTGCCTATCAGGGGCATAATCCCATCAGCGATCTCTGGTCGGCGGAAGCGATTCGGGTAGCCGCCCGGTATCTGCCGCGGGCGGTTGAAAATCCGGACGACCTGCAGGCCAGGGGGAAGATGATTCTGGCTGCCGCCTATGCGGGAGTCGGCTTCGGAAACGGCGGCCTTCATCTGCCGCACGGCATGTCTTACCCGGTTTCCGGAATGGTTCGCGATTACCGGGCGCCGGATTACCGGGTCGACGAACCGCTGGTGCCCCACGGTATTTCAGTCGTTTTGAATGCACCGGCCGCTTTTCGTTTTACGGGTCCGGCGGATCCGGAGCGCCATTTACAGGTCGCCGGTTTCCTGGGGGCCGACGTTTCACGCGCGAAACCGGGCGACGCCGGCAATATCCTTGCCGACCGGCTGGTGCACCTTATGCAGCGGCTGAAGGTGCCCAACGGACTCAGCGCGATCGGTTATACAAAAAACGACATTCCGGCTTTGGTGGAGGGAACGCTGCCGCAACACAGAGTTATTAAACTTTCGCCGTACCCGGTGGGCCGGGAGGAACTGACTCGGCTGTTCGAACAATCGATGGTTATATGGTGAGGTCCGTACATGAACGTTTCCGTATTAAAAAATTATGTAGGAGGGAATTGGGTTGCCCCGGGAAATTACGGGCTTCTGGATGTGGAGCAGCCGAGCACAGCCGATGTCATCAGCCGGGTTCCCCTTTCGACGGCCGAAGAAACCGGCCGGGCCGTTGCCGTGGCCCGGGAAGCTTTTCGTGAATGGAGTGCCGTACCGGTTTCCCGACGATGCGAGCTGCTTTGGCAGTTGACCAACCGCATCCGCGAAAACAGCCGGGAACTGGCACGGCTTATCAGCCGTGAAAACGGCAAATCTCTGCCCGATGCCGAAGCCGAGGTCAAGCGGTCTCTGGAAAACGCCGAAGTGGCATGCGGAATGCCGATGCTGCAGCAGGGAGACAAGCTGTCCGGCGCTTCGCTGGACATCGACGGCGAAGTTATGCGCGTGCCTTTGGGTGTTTTCGGCATGATTGCTCCCTTTAACTTTCCGCTTATGGTTCCTTTCTGGTTTTTCCCATACGCTTTAGCCGCCGGCAATACCTATATCGTCAAACCCTCGGAGCAGGTGCCCCTGAGCATGACGCGGGTCGCCGAACTGATCGATGAGATCGGCTTCCCCCCGGGAGTGTTCAACCTGGTACACGGTGACGGGCGCACGGCGGAAGCCCTGGTGCAAAGCCCCGATGTTGCCGGCATTTCTTTCGTGGGCACCTCGAAAGTAGGCCGTATTATTGCCGCACGCTGCGCGGAGACCGGCAAGCGCTTCCAGGTATTCGGGGGTGCCAAAAATCACCTGGTCGCAATGCCGGATGCCAAAATGGATGACATGATCCGCAACATGGTTACTTCCTGCTACGGGTGTGCCGGTCAGCGCTGCATGGCTTCCTCGGCGATCGTCGCCGTGGGGGACGGGATTTATGAAGAAGTCAGCCGGCGTTTTATTGCGGCATCCCG
The DNA here is from genome assembly GCA_964586015.1 of uncultured Acidobacteriota bacterium. Classification (GTDB taxonomy): domain Bacteria; phylum Acidobacteriota; class UBA6911; order UBA6911; family UBA6911; genus UBA6911. Next base: position 39,742 of record CAZPHK010000006.1, read on the forward strand.
GGAGGTTTGTGTTGCCGATCCACTGGATCCGCGGGTGGCCGGCGAAGCCATGGTCATGGGGCCGGTAATTTCCGATAAAGCCAGAAGCTTTATTCTGGCAATGATCCAGACCGGCATCGATGAGGGAGCCACCCTGGCCCTGGATGGCCGTAATCTTAACGTGCCCGGGTGCGAGCGCGGTCATTTTCTGGGCCCGACGGTATTCACCGATGTAAAACCGGGCATGAAGATTCACCAGACGGAAATTTTCGGCCCCGTTGTCATTATCCTGAAGGCGAACAGCATCGACGAAGCGATCCGGATAATCAACGGCCACGAATACGGCAACGGTGCATCTATTTACACTCAGAACGGATACTATGCCCGCCGGTTCAAGCTGGAGACCAAAGTAGGCATGATCGGCATCAACATCGGTATTCCCGCGCCTGTCGCCCAACTCCCTTTCGGAGGCATGCGGGCTTCCCTGATGGCCGACACCAAGACCCAGGGCAAAGCGGCTATCAATTTTTTTACGGATCTTAAAGTTATCAGCGAGCGGTACTGGCAGGAATAAAATGCGGCGTTCCGCCTGCATCCTGGTTTGGCCGGGATCGGGCAGTGGGGGGAGTTGAGGCGAGCAGGAAACACTCTCTTATTTCATGGGAATTTATTTGTGGGTCCAGCCCGGCATCCGGCCGGATGCCGGACCGCGTCCGGCTGAACGAAGCCGGATTGAACAATCTGCGACTCAGGAGTCACAGGCCAGGGAGACGAAAAATGAGCGACAAATGGCGGGAACTCATCAGTCAACCCGAATACGGCATTGTAACCGAGAAGGACGTTTATGCTCCCGTCCGCGACGGCACCCGGTTATGCGTCAATGTCTATCGCCCGGACAAGGAGGGGAAATTCCCTGCATTGCTGGCGATGGGCGGATACGGCAAGGAGCTTCAGGAAGTGCTGCTGCCTCCGCAGCCACTTCAGAAGAGCGCCGTCTGGGACGGAAACATCGAAGCCGGCGACACGCCGGATATTGTTTCCCGGGGATACGTTCATGTCATTGCCGACGCCCGCGGCACCGGCAAATCGGAAGGGGAATATCCCGGCATGTGGTCGTCGCAGGAGGGAAGGGACGGCCATGACCTGGTCGAATGGATCGCCCGACAGCCCTGGTGTGACGGCAACGTCGGCATGATCGGGTATTCCTACTACGGATGCATTCAGCTGAAAGTGGCTATCGAGCAGCCTCCGCATCTGAAAGCTGTTTTTGTTTCCCACATCGTGAATGATTTTTACCGCGACGGCGTTTACGGCGGCGGCATCCTCAGCCTGTTTTATTATGGAATCTGGGACGGCCGGCACGGAACGAGCGGTTTTGCGCCGAAGAATGCTATATCCTTAATGGAAAAAGAACTTCCAGGGGAGGAATTCGAGCGACGCAGGCAGGCGCTGCTGAAGGATCCCGATATCCAGCATTATCCCAATATCTACCACCTTCTGAACTATCCCTACAAAAACCCCTGGGTCTTCGACATGCTGATGAATCCCTTTGACGGCCCGTTCTGGCGGGACCGGTCGATTTATCCGTTTTTCGACAGGATCAAGGTTCCGGTGTTTGTCGTCGGCAAGGCGGCGCACAGCGCCGGAGGCTTCTGGGACATCTACTCCGGCATAAAGTCTCCCAAGAAGCTGATGGTCAAACCGTTCGGGCCGGAAGAGCGGCCCTGGCGCGAAGACGCGGAACTCATCATACGCTGGTACGATCACTGGCTCAAAGGCCTGGACACGGGGATTATGAAAGAGCCGCCCATTCGCATGTTCGTACAGGGCGTCAACCGGTGGCGCGAGGAGCAGGAATGGCCCATCCCGGGAATCGAATGGGAGAAATGCTACCTGCGCCGCTGGGAGGGACTGGCCTTCGCGCCGGAACGGTATCAGCCGCACCCGGACTGCTTCCTGCAGCAGCCGTTGTATGTGTCAAATAAGCGGGATTCCGTCAAGTATGTCAGCATGCCTGTACCGGAAGATTTGACCGTCATCGGTCCCGCGGCTTTCAACTTTTATGCTTCCATCGATACGGACGACACGAACTGGATCGTCAAACTGAGCGATCTGGCTCCGGGGGGAATGGAGACTCCCCTGGCCAAAGGCTATCTGAAAGCTTCTCATCGCGCTTTGGATCCCGCCCAATCCAAACCGTATGCCCCGTATCACAAACATACCGATTCCGATCCTGTCGTTCCCGGGGAAATAAACGAATACAACGTCAGCCTGGGCAAATTGACGAATGTCTTCCGGGCGGGTCACCGCATTAAGCTCGAGATCCAGAGCCTGGAGTCTCCCAGGGATCCGGAGATGCAGATTCATTATCACCCGCACCTGCCGAGCAGCAGGACCACGCTGCATAAAATCTATCGCAACAAGGAATTCCAGTCGCACCTGGTGCTGCCGATTGTGGGCAGAAAGGAAAGCGTAATGGAATTTCTGCGGGATGAAAATATTGCGGGAGCGCTCTAATATCATATATCCTATAAGCTGCTCCGGATTTTTTCAAAAGCAGGGCGGATTCCCCTCGTCGCTCAAAGCGAAGATCTGCTGAAAGCGTGTCGCAGGGCAAACGGCGACACAGTTCACGTTGATAGCCGAATTCCCGACGGTGTGTGTGTTGAATTGCGCGGACAATTCCGATAAACTGGATAACAATTAGCCGGTACTCACCTTTAAGACCCGCGCTTGACGGCGGGCTCCCCCCATTCAGAGAAAGGAGACCTCATGAGCGACCAGGTTTTTCTAGTTGTCCGCAAGAGCTTCATGGCCTATGTCCGATCTGTCATAGGCAGCTTTTTCGCATTCCTGATCTTTGCGGTTCCGACAGGAGTGGCTTACTTTTACGGGAATTTGTGGCTTGCCGCAGCGGGCGCGCTGATCTGTGTGCTTGTCCTTATGCGCGGAGTCTACAAATTGTTCTACCTCGCAAGCGTCCGATGGATCATCGATGACGAGGAAGTCCGGACTGTCGAGGGTATCCTGCCCTGGGCCAAGAGCGATTTCCGCAATCCCTACGAGACGATCTTCGAGGCTTACTACACCTTCGGTTTCTTCGCGAAGCTGTTCGGATATGGAACTCTCTGCATCCGGAGAACCGAGGGTATGACAACTGCGCAGAGCGAGACGCACATGAGGGACGTAGGCAAAGCATCGGGCCTCATTAACGCGAAGATAAAGGAACTGCGCAAGGCGCAAAGGCAGACGACCGTGACGGTTGCGACGGGCGGCAGGAGCCAGGTCGAGGAACTGGCGTCACTGGCGGCCCTCAAGGCGAATGGGGACATAAGCGCCGGGGATTACGAAATCATGAAGAGAAAAATCATCGGCAACGATCCTGGCGGGCAATTGGAACCGACAATCCTGCCGGAGATGCAGAGCAAAGCGGCGTCATAATCTCTGTCTCCTGGAGCCCTGCCTCCGGTTGAACAGGAAATTCCGGACGCGATAGGGGGCATTTGCGCCTGCATCCCGCCGTGTGTCTACTGAAGAACGTCACTGAAATTATGTCCGATAATTTATGGACGTCGATAACCTATGTGTTTAATAATTTAAAATCAATATCGTATTTTAATTCAGTAATCGACATTACCAGAAGGAGGCATAATTGCCCTGCCCGGCAAAGCTCATACTATTCCTACTGCCGGTGATTTTCATATCAGTACCGGTTTCGGCCCAAGACCCGCCACAAACCACTGAGCCGGAGGCAAATGCATTCCTGGATGTTTATTTTAAACACAAAGAAACGTTCATTGACGATATCGGGATCGACGAAATCAGGTTAAAAAACCGGAAAAATATCCGGGCTGTTTCGGTCGAACCTGTAGACGCAATCCCTCTTCACACGGCGATTCTGCTCGATACAAGCGGCAGTCAGGTGGAGCATGCGAAGGAGATTCGCCGGTTGTATGAGGGGATTATTCAGGCCCCGCCGCTACGACCCGCCGATACCGCACGTGTGATTTATTTCAACGAACGTATAAGCGCTTTGCTGAATGCAACCTCCAGCAGGGAGCTTCTGTTAAAAGGATTGGATAACATTCGTTTCATAGGAGGTACCGCCGTATATGATGCAATATACTATGCATGCCTGACTCTCGCCGATTATCCGGAATCGCTTAAAATCATGATCGTCATCTCCGACGGACAGGATCGCGACAGTTTGATGAGTGTTGAGGAGGCCTATCGGGAAGCCATCGCATACAATATCCGTGTTTATATGCTGGTGATGGAAGAAGATGAATGGAAAGGTAGACGGAGAGATTTATTTTTCAGGCGTGTAGAGGGTTACAGGGAGCACAGAGAATATATTGAAAAGACCGGAGGGGAAGTCGTTCTGGTTTCGAATTCGGAGTCTGCCGGGAAACAGTTCAGGCAGATAATGGATGAATGGAGCCATCTCAAAAGAATCTATCTTTGCGTCGATGCTTCCGGAAAGTCCGCTTCCGGTTTAGAATTATCCGTTTCGCGCAAAGGTGTGGAAGTATTTTATCCTTCTTCCCCCCAATTTATTGCCGGCAAATCCTGCACCATCAGTCCGAACCGATAGATCCCTTTACTCTTTGGATATCTTGATGATGACATCCTTGGGCAGTGCCAGCCTGGATGCCACTTCAACGGCCTTGATGATCCCGACGGGAACGGGGCAGGCGGCGTGGTAGCAGTGCTTCAGGCCCATCTCGAGCGTTTTGGGTGTCGCCCGCTTGGCTGAGATTTCCTGCATGGGGTTGACTTCGGGGAGCTCTTCCGCAAGCTGCTGGATTGCCTTGCAGCTGCTGGTGATGTTCAGCTTGCAGACCTTTCCTTCCGTCGCGGCTGCAACGGTGGTTGTATGGCCGCATACACCGGAACTGATCTCTGATTTTGCCATTCTATCTCCTTTTTTCAACCGGGGGATCAGGATGTTTCGAAAGGGAACGAATACGGCAGGTTGAGTTCGTCCCTCATCTCGCAAAGCTGCTTCTGGAGCACGGAATCCAGGGGGACGCCTTTGTCCTTGTATTTCTGCCAGGCAAGATACTCCTTTTCGCCACAGGTATAAATGCGTTCCTGTCCCGGGACTCTGGCCGACGACCGCAACGCGCGCAGGATATCCCCGGTGGTCTTCTTGAAGACGGCCGGATCCGTGAAGCATTCGATGTCGATGGCCATGAAAAAGTGGCCCAGGGCATACGGGATGGGATTCCCCTGCCCGTCCCGGCCGTTCAAGCGTTTCAGAAAAGCTCCCTGCTGCAGGGCTGCCGATAGGATCTCCACGACGGTAGTGAAACCGTATCCTTTGTACCCGCCCGTTTCTTCGCCCAGTCCGCCGATCGGCGCGAAGGCGCATTTCCCCTGGAGCAGTTTCTCAAGGATTGCATGGGGATCGGTTTCGGTTTCGCCGTCGCTGTTGACGGCCAGGCCTTCGGGACAGCTCAATCCCTGCCGGGCGTACGCCTCGATCTTCCCCCTTTGGGTTATTGATGTCGCGTAATCATCGGTGAAAGGGAACTCTTCATCGGTCGGGAACGCGAATACCAGGGGGTTGGTGCCCATCATATTTTCTATGCCGTGGGTAGGGGCTATGGAGGGACGGGCATTCGTGCCCGTGATGCCGATCATGTCGGCTTCGACGGCCATCAGGGGGTAATGGGCCGCGTATCCGTAGTGGGTGGAATTCCGCACCGCAACCATGCCGAGACCGTGAACGCGGGCTTTTTCTATGGCCATTTCCATGCTCCGCTTGGAAATTACCATACCCATGCCGTGGTGCCCGTCGACTACGGCGGTCGCCTTGCAGTCGCGGACTACCTCAAATTCCGCATCCGAAAACTGGATCCCGTCTTTGACGATGCGGTCGTAATAGATGGGCTTCAAACGGCCGACGCTGTGCGATTATATGCCGCGCTTGTCGGCTGTGATGAGAACCTCCGCGCAGACTCTGGCGTCGGCGTCTGAAACGCCCACGCCCTTGAAGACGTCCACCATGAAGTTTTCCAACAGGTCAAAGGGTATCCATGCATTCGGTTCAGCCAAAATTCACTCCTGTTCGCCAAAAAATGAGGAGTCAGGATACCACAACCCATCCGCTGGAAATATTTCTAAAAATTGTCGGAACCTGCCCGAACGTGGGGCAGGTTTCCGATGATTGGTACGATTCAGCGGCGCAGAGTGGCCATCAGTCTCTTGGGATACAACAATAGTTCCAGGGCGGAAAGTATGTCCGGGGCGACAATTTTCGCTTTAAGCGCGGATTCCGCGGCGGCTCCTTCGGGGCCGATGACGGCAATGCCCAGTCCGGCGTGCTCCAGCATGGCGGTATCGTTAAATCCGTTACCGATGGCAACTACGGTGTCCGCATCTAAACGATTTATATAATCCAGCTTGGCCTGCACCTGGTTTTCGACAGGAATTTTGACCGCTTCAATGGCAAGCGTCCGGTTAATGGCTTCCTGTCTGCCATGGGTGTCGGCCGTGACAAGGTGGATGTCGAGTTTCGAACGCAACTCCTTGAGAAGAGGGACGGTACCTTCAATCAGGTGCCCGTCCTTTGCCAGCGTCCCGTTGACATCGAGAACAAGATGGCGGAATGTAAAAGTCCTGAAACCTGGTATTTCAACAGTGATCATCGGGAGCTCCCTATGGCAAAATAATGTCCGGAATCGGTGCCGTACTGCGGATCAGGAGCAGTCACGGAGGCGAGCTTGCCTGTCGACGGGATTGTCTCCTGAATTCGCTTGATGGAACTGCGCGACTCGTTCGCGCTATCGTTAGTATTATACAGCATTGTTCCCCGGTTGGGATTTACCGCATTCAGCGCGGACTGTAACAATTGAGGATTGAAGTATGAAAATCTCCACTGATGAACTCAGAAAATTGACCGCCGCCGCCCTCAGAAATCAGGGATACAATGAGGATGAGATACCGATTATCTGCGAAATCCTCTTATACGCCCAGCTTAGAGGCAACAATCAGGGGGTGGTCAAGCTGATCGGCAAAGGCATGCCGAAGGATCCCTGCGTCGAAGAAATCGAAATAGAAAAGGAAACTCCCCTGTCGATACGGCTTAACGGAAATCAGAATCAGGCGATGCTGGTTGTGAGCAGGGCGCTGGAGTTCGTTCTGGAGAAGGTGGGGAAAAGCGGTTTCGCACTGGCCGGGACCAACAATACCAGCACTTCCTCCGGCGCCATTGGATACTTTGCCAGAAAGATAGCCGATGCGGGTTATGTCGGTTTTGTTTTTTCAAGAGCTCCGGAGAGGGTCGCCGCTTACGGTTCGTACGAGCCTGTTTTCGGAACCAATCCCATCGCTATCGCTCTTCCGGCAGAACCCGAGCCCCTGGTCCTGGATATGTCCACGGCCTCCATGTCCTATTACGGAGTCGTCGAAGCCAAAACCGCCGGCGCACAACTTCCGGAGGGAGTCGGCTATGACGCCGGGGGAAATCCGTCGACCGATCCCGCCGCGGTCGCAGCGGGAGCCTTGAAATCCTTCGACGGCGGATTCAAGGGTTCCGCGCTGGCCATGATGGTGGAAGCTCTGGCCGGGCCTTTGACCGGAGCTTCTTTCAGCGGCCAGAAGGACAGCAAAAAAAATTGGGGACACCTTTTGTTTGCGATCGATCCGGCACTGCTCGGAGAGAGAAATAAGTTCGTGGCGAATCTCAAAACCCTGATCTCCAGAATCAAAGGATCGGCCGGATTGCCCGGATTTGAAGAGATACCGGTTCCGGGCGAGAGGGGCGACGCCGTTTTGAATACAGTAGTGGATTCGGGAGAGATCGAGATCGAGGACAAGCTCCTGGTGCAATTGAGAAAAGCGGCGGGTTAACCTCAATTCCGGTATTGGGATTCCTGAAAAAGTCGATCTCTTTAGATCGCAGTACGTTTGCACGCTAAAATCCAGCTTCGCAGTAGTTGAAAGCAAAATCTGCGGACTTTTGAGTAGTTGGGTTTGAGGTATTTATTTATTCCCGAACTTCGGAATTGAGGCTTAATCCGCGTTGTTCCCGGGGATTCGCATCGAGAAATACAGGTTAATCCGCATTTCGGGATTTCCTATTTTTCGTACCGGATCGGCAGGTATTCCGGTACCCACATAGCCCGGCGAATCGTTTCCTCCAGCCCTTCCAGAATTTCCCCTTCGACATGCCCTTCTTCCACGCCACGGCGGACGGTCGCGCAGGCGACCGCATGGGAGCATTCCCGTATGCGCGTCAAATCGGGATACACGGCGGCCTCGTCCAGGTCTTTTTGCGTCACCATGGCGGCCATCGCCTTGGCGGCATCGAGGAACATGCTGTCCGTCACACGGCGCGCGCGCGCGGCTGTGACTCCCAATCCTACGCCGGGGAAAATCAGGGCGTTGTTTGCCTGACCGATGCGAAAGCGCTTTCCCTTTATTTCGACCGGATCGAAGGGACTGCCTGTTGCAACTATGGCCCTTCCTTCGGACCATGACAGAACATCTGCGGGGATGGCTTCGGATTTGGAAGTAGGATTGGAAAGGGGAAAGATTATGGGCCGCTCATTGTATGCAGTCATTTTGCGAACAACGGCTTCCGTAAACGCTCCCGGTGTGCCCGACGTGCCTATCAAAACAGTCGGTTTTACGTTATCGATTGTTTCTTCGAGACTGATGGCGGATGGGTCTTTGCATTTATAGCCGCTGATTTCTTCACCGGACCGGGCAAACTTGAGCTTGAAGTCGTCCAGTCCTTTGCGATCCTTGGTGCAGAGGCCTTTGCTGTCGACCGTCCAGATCCGTTTAACGGCATCCTGTTCGTTGAGACCGTCCTCCCGCATGGCGGCGACCAGAAGGTCCGAGATGCCCTGGGCGGACGCTCCGGCGCCTGCGAAGACGATCCTCTGTTCGGACATAGGCTTGCCCGTTATTCTCAATGCGCTGTAGAGGCCCGCGACAACCACGCCCGCCGTACCCTGGATGTCGTCGTTGAAGGAACACAGCGCATCCCGGAACCGGTTGAGCTGCCGGATCGCGTTGCCTTTCAGGAAATCCTCCCATTGCAGACATACATGAGGAAACACTTCTTTTACGGCTTCCACGAATTCGTCGATGAATGCCTGATAGGCTTCCCCCCGTACGCGCTTTTGCCGCAACCCGATATAAAGCGGATCCTTCAGCCTTTCCTCGTTGTCGGTTCCAACATCGAGAGTGACGGGGATGGTGCTGTAGGGCGATACACCGGCGCAAAGGGTGTACAGGCAGAGTTTGCCGATGGGAATTCCCATGCCCCCGGCTCCCTGGTCGCCGAGACCGAGAATACGTTCCCCGTCGGTCACAACGATGATGGATGGATTGTCGATACCGACATGACGGAGGATATGGGCAATATTTCCGCGATCGTTGTAACTCACGTAGATGCCGCGTCCCCGCCGGTATATGTGTGAAAATTTCTGGCAGGCTTCACCGACGACAGGCGTGTAGACAATGGGCATCATCTCTTCGATGTGTTCGAGAAGCAGGCGATAGTACAGGATTTCATTCCGGTCCTGGAGCGCCGTGAGGTAGATGAATTTCTCAATGTTTGTGGTTTTACTCGAGAAGTTCTCGTAGGTTCTGTCGAGCTGCTGTTTCATGTTGGATATCTGCGGGGGCAGCAATCCCGATAGATCCAGTTCCTCCCGTTCCCGGGCAGAGAAGGCCGTACCTTTGTTAATTTCAAAATCGAACAACAATGCCTTGCCCTTTGCGGGTACTGCCATGTAGCGTTGTCCTGTAGCCTGGTCGATCTTGATGCTGAAGTTCATTTTAACGCCTTTCCATTAAACACAGATCCGGGGAAAAACCGGCTTTAATCGTTCTGTTCCCATTTCCGTTTAGCATAATTTTAAATTATAGCACGGTTTTCATTATATAGCGTTTCTAATGCTTTTCCCAGAGACAACCTGGATCCAAAATGCAATTTTCCCACTTTAAGACCGCACGGGCAAATTTTTGAGAATGTTTATTCGTCGCGTTCACTACCCCGCATATCACTGTAAAAAGTGCGAACTTGCGGCATACGATATCAACAGGGGGTCCAGCCGGCGCGGTCGGGCATACGGCCTGCCGGAGAGCGAATCGACAGCTTGCGTTGCAGGGAAAACCGAATCCCCGGAATCGATTTTATCGGGATCGGGATCGGAATGGCAGGCACCCGCCGCAAGGGCTGACAGCGGCTGTTTCCCCGGTATGTAAGAACGGACTTTAAAGTCTTTTGGGATTGACGTTTCTACTCGACGGCATTACTCCGTTTTACGCCCATTTTAACCAGGATTTCTTCCATCAGGCACCATCGGGTCAGGGCCGACTGAAAAAGATTCAGCCCCACGAAAGCCGTAAACCAGAGCCAGTAGGGACTGACCCAGTGGGCAAGAGCGAGGCTGACCAGTATGAAGCTTCCGGCGAACAATCTTATCCATCTTTCGACGACCATAATAAATTTCCTTTCTAGATGTGTTTTCCAGTCGAACCGTCACGAAAGGTTTCCCGTTTCAGGTTTTCCGTTCCCTGTTCGATTATGAACAGGGAACGCTGAAGGAGAAGGGGGGCCGGATTTACGGATCCGGGTTATGTTTTCGAAACATGCTTCCTATGTTAATTTTGTTCCTTGACGTAACCTCTGTCCAGGCGTTACTGCTTTCAGGACTGCGTCCCGGCCGGTGCCGCCGATTGCGCGTGTTTCAGTTCACGGCCGCGCATCATGAAAAACAGTACCGGGACCGTCATGCGGCTCAGGAACAGGGATGCGACCTCTCCCGCCATCAACGAAATAGCAAGTCCCTGGAATATCGGGTCGAACAGAATGACGAAGGCGCCGACGACTACTGCCGCGGCAGTAAGCATCATGGGGCGAAATCGCACGGCCCCTGCATCCACGACCGACTGGGTCAAAGATTCTCCGTGGGTGAGGCGAAGCTCTATGAAGTCCACCAGAATGATTGAATTCCGTACAACGATACCCGCTCCGGCGATGAATCCGATCATGGAGGTGGCGGTGAAGAAGGCGCCCAGAGCCCAGTGCCCCGGCAAAATTCCGACCAGGGAGAAGGGAATAGCCGCCATAATCACCAGCGGTGTTTTAAAGCTCTGGAACCAGGCGACAACCAGGATGTATATCAGGATCAGTACCGCGGCGAAAGCCAGCCCCAGATCTCTGAAGACTTCGTAGGTGATGTGCCATTCTCCATCCCATTTCATGGCCAGGCGGGAACTGTCCGGAGGCTGGCTCGCCGTATAGGTTTCCAGCCTGTACCCTTCCGGAAGGTCCATGTTCGCTATTTTTTTATCCATGCTCAGGATCGGATAGACCGGGCTTTCTTCACGGCCGGCAACGTCTCCCGTAACGTAGACGACCGGCATCAGATTCTTGTGGTAAATGTTCCTTTCGCGCACGGATTTTTCCCAGTGCCCCAGTTCAGCCAGCGGCACCAGTTTGCCCATGGCTGATGGAATGCGAAGCCTGTTGAGCGCCTCTATGCTGGATCGGTCCCTGAGCGGGAGCCGCAGCCGGATCGGCACGTCTTCCGCTTCCAGGGGAAGGTGCAGGAGACCGGCTTCGGAGCCCTGGATCGCAAGAGCCACAGACTGCTGGGCCTCGGCAATGGAAACGCCTGCCATGGAAGCTTTGAGCCGGTCAAAGCGAAACAGCATTTCGGGCTGCAGGTCTTCGACATACCAGTCGATGTCGACCACGCCGGCGGTTTCCTCCAGCATCGACCGGATCCGGCGGGCCATTTCGATCTGGCGCTCGTAATCGGGACCGTATATTTCGGCGACCAGCGTCTGCAATACCGGTGGGCCCGGAGGAACTTCCGCTACTTTCATGCGCATGTTGTATTTTTCGGCGACGGGCTTCAATAGCTCCCGGACGCGTTTCGCAATCTCGTGGCTCTGGTCGGAACGATCCCCCTTGGGAGTCAGATTCACCTGAATGTCCGCGACGTTATCCCCGGAGCGCATGTAGTAATGCCGCACAAGCCCGTTGAAATTGAACGGGGACGCCGTTCCGATATAGGTTTGAAAATCGGTGATCTCGGGAACCCGGTACAGGTCGGCGGCCAGAGCGCGCGTGGCTGCCGCAGTTTGTTCCAGGCTGGTTCCTTCGGGCATATCCACAATGATCTGGAATTCGCTCTTGTTGTCGAAGGGCAGCATCTTCACAACGACCAGTTCAAAATACACCATGCTCATGGCGGCAATCAGCAGTACCGACACAAATCCAAGAAACAGCCACTGGTTTCTTTTGCGGGCGAGCAACGTACCCATGAACCGGCGGTAAAGCCTCGTGGTCCAATCTTCAGCTTCTCCTTCGTGCCCCTTGTGGGACCGCTCCAGAAGCTTCAATGAAGCCCAGGGCGTGATGATGAACGCCACCAGCAGGGAAAAGATCATGGCAGCCGAAGCGCCGATCGGAATAGGGCGCATGTAGGGACCCATGAGTCCTCGGACAAACGCCATCGGCAGGATGGCCGCGATCACGGTGAAGGTGGCTAAAATTGTCGGATTGCCGACTTCGTCGACTGCTTCGACCGCAACTTCGGTGAAGGAGCGTCCCCGGTTTTCCGGCAGGCGTTTGTGCCGGACGATATTTTCAATGACGACGATAGCATCGTCGACCAGGATTCCTATGGAAAAGATAAGGGCGAACAGCGTTATACGGTTGAGCGTGTAACCGTACAGGAGAAAGACGACCAGGGTCAAAGCGAGCGTTACGGGTATAGCGACCGCTACTACACCCGCTTCCCGAAAACCCAGTACAAGCCATATCAGAATCGTGACCGAGACGATCGCTATCATCATGTGAAACAGCAGCTCATTGGATTTTTCCGTCGCTGTTTCCCCGTAATCGCGGGTGACGGTCATCTGGAGTGATGCCGGGAAATTCCGGGACGTGTAATGTTCGGCTTTTTCCAGGAGTTCCTCGGCCAGAACAGCGGCATTGGTCCCTTTTCTTTTGGCGAAAGTGAGGGTGACTGCCTGCATCGGGACCCCTGCGATATTATCCGCGGCCGTCGTTGTTTGAGAAAAGGCGGCGGGTGTCGAATCCGCCCCTTCGGGAACGAGGATGCCCTTGATGTGAGCGGCCGGGCCGGGAGAGAAGAATACATAGTCCGCGGGTTCTTCCGGGCCGTCTTTGATCTCTGCGACATCCCTCAGGTATACGGGAGCGTTATTGCTTATCCCCACGACGAGGCTTCCCAGATCCTCCGCATTCCTGAAAAATCCGTCCATATGCACCGAGATGGCCCGGTTGTTTTCTGTGACGATGCCAGCATGCTGTTCCCGGTTTTCCGACTGCAGGATCCCCTGGATCCGGGTGGCGCTGACTCCGTATGCGGCCATCTGAACCGGATCGAGTTCCACACGCATCGTGCGCCGCTGCCCTCCGATGAGTTCGGTGTGCGAAATGTCCGGAATCTGCTGCAGCTCGTTCCTGAGTTCCGCCGCTGCACGCCGGATCTGGAAGCCGTCCATGTCCCGGCTCCATAATGTCAGGGTCAGGAAGGGGACGTCGTCGATGGATCGGGGCTTGATAAGAGGTTGTGAGGCGCCGGGCGGGATGAGGTCGAAATTCGCGAACATCTTCTGGTTCAGGCGCACGATGCTCTCTTCTTCATCTTCGCCGACGTAAAATCGGACGATCGCCATGCTCGAACCGGGACTGGATGTGCTGTAGATATACTCCACGCCGGGAATTTCCCAGAGCAGACGTTCCATCGGGTTTGTGATACGCGTTTCAACTTCCTTGGCTGAAGCTCCCGGGAACGAAACCATCACATCGATCATCGGAACGATAATCTGGGGTTCTTCTTCTCTGGGAAGCATGAGTACGGCCGCGACTCCCATGGCAACGGAAGCAATCAGAATAAGAGGCGTCAGTTTCGAGTGAATGAAGGCGTGCGCCAGTTTTCCCGCCGTCTTTGGATTTTTCATAGTTGAATCTCCACAGGCATTCCGTCCTTAATCCGGTCATCCGGCTGAGCAACAATCTTCTCGCCCTGTTCGACTCCCGATAATATTTCCAGGCTTTCCGCATCGTAGGGGGCGGTTTTTACAAGGCGGTAACTGGCCCTGGATCCTTCCTCGACCACGAACAGTCCCGTGAGCTGTCCCGTCTCGCGGACGGCGCTCCGTGCAATCAGCATGGCATCGCGTGTCCCTGCCGGTACATCCAGCTTCACATATTGTCCGTGGACCACTGCGGCGTCCGATGGAAGGTCGACCTTGAATTGAATGCTGTGCGTGGCGGGATCGGACTGGGGAATGATCTCGGAAAGCTTGCCTTCAATAAATGGAGCGGCAACGGATTGTCTGAGTTTGATCGTCATGCCGAGCTGAAGCCAGCCGGACTGTTCCGTCGGGAGACTTGCGAGAACCTGGGATTTTCCCGTTGTTTCAATAACCAGCAGCGGGGAACCGGGGAAAATAGCCGTGCCGGCATCCGCAGCCCGCTGGACGACGATGCCGGCGGTGGGAGCCTGAATTCGGGTATAGCTCATCAACACATCCGAGCGGCCTTCCTGCGCTTTCGCCTGGTCGATCCGGGCTTCCACCTGTTTGATCCTGTCTTCGGCGGCTGCAACCATCGATTCCCTGGACGCCAGTTCCGCCCGGGCGGCATCCCGCCGGGTTCGTATTTCATCCATCTCCTGGGGCGATACGGAGCGCGATTCGAAAAGCTTCCGGTATCGTTCATAGGTCTGTTCGGCCAGTTCCATCGAAGCTTTCGAGGCGGCCTGCATTTCCAAAGCGGCCGAGTGCGCACTGCGGGCTTCCGAAAGGGCGGCCTGAGCCTCCGCAACGGCGGATTGAGCCGCTGCCTTCTGATTGGCGGCGTCCCTCGCGTCAAGCGTTGCGAGAACCTGGCCGGATTTCACACGGTCGCCGGCCCTTACCCGCATTTCCTGAACAAAGCCGTTGATTTGTGAAGCGAGTGCAATTCGTTTTCGAGGTTGTACTGTTCCCGGCACCTGCACGATCGCGGGTATGGACCGGTACTGAGCCGATATCACGCTGACGGGCACGGCAGTCCGGTCGGATACTGCATCGGTGTGTTTTTCACCGCAAGCTGTCAGTATTGCCAGCACTGAAATGATAGTGGAAATCAAAGCTTTTGTTCGCATGATTCTATTATGCCTCCGCTACAATTGTGTTCCCGTTATTGCAGATTTACCGCCGGCGATGTCGGGCTGAGGATTCCGGCAACATATTCGATGTGTGCATAACTGAGGCGCTGCCGATAAATTGCCCCGGTTAGATTCGTGCGTGCACTGCTGCGCGCGGTCTCGGCCGAAAGCAGGTCGGTCATCGTCGCCAGGCCCGCTTCATAGCGGTTTTTTAGAATTCTGAGGCCTTCTTCACTTTGAGCCTCGGCAGCCTGGGCCGCAGCGACCTGTTGCTCCGCGGAACGATACTGGATCATGGCGTTGCGGATTTCCAGAGCCATGGCGGATTCCATCGCCTGAATCTGTCGTCGTTTCTGTTCCAGGCGAAACCGGGAGGCATCGAGCCGGGCCCTGTCGCCGCCTCCCGCAAAAAGATTCCAGTTCAGCGCAATTCCCGCTGCCCAATTGTCTCCTCCCGAAGTTTCGGGCAGCGGATTGTCTGCCTCCCATGTCCCATAACCCGACAGCACCGGGAGAAATTCTTTCTTTTTTGCTTTTACGGCCAGTTCCGCCACTTTCAACTCGGTCACGAGATTCCGGTAATCCGGGCGCCTCTGTTTCTGTTCTTCAAGCAGTTTCTCTTCGGAAGGCGGGGATATCCTGACCGGAATCAAAGCGGCGGTTTCGCCGACCGGCTGGTTCAACGGCCGGCCCATGAGCCGATTCAACCGGGCTTGTGTGTTTTCCAGGTTGCCTGCGGCCTGAATCTCCTGCTGCCTGGCTGCTGAAAGGTATACTCTGCTGCGAAGGAGGTCGGCTTCCACAGCTACCCCTTCTTTCACCCTCTCTTCGGCCCTGGATACGATAGCCTCGGCGGATCTAACGGCTGTGCGGGCTGTTTCCAGCGATTCCCTCGCAAGTGTGGTGGCGTAGTAGGCATCGATGACGGCCAGTAAAACCTGGCGCACATGTTCTTCGTGTGTCTGGTCCGCCATCTGGACGCCCAGGTTCGCCATTTCGCGGTTTGTACGGGTCCGGCCGAAATCCCATAGCGTCTGCTGCAGCGTAAAGCGCGTCTGCCAGTTATCCTCGGCCGAGGGGGAGTTCAGGGCGTCAATATTGAAATTCTGTTCGGTAAATTTTTGCTGCGTCAGTAAAGTGCTGAAAACAAAAGCGGGATTATTCCCGGCCAGATAGGACATTTCGAAGTCAAGCCGCGGCAGGTACCTCTCTTTGGCGGCCTTGAATTCTTCGTTTGCCGCCTTCCTGCCGGGTTCGTCCATAGCCAGGTCCGGATTGGACTCCAGCGCCCGGGCCGCCGCTTCCGACAGGGCCAGTCTTTCCTGGGCGAGCGACGGCAGGTTTGTCAGGATGCATACAGCTACGATATACCAAATGATCGGATTTCTATACTTAAACATAGTTCCACCAGACAGGAATTCGATTGTTGCAAGGTTTATGGATCAGCTTTAGCGGGTTTTATCGCCGAAGCCAGCTTCCCTTCTTGTTTCAGCCTGCGATAGAGAATGGAGAGCATTATGGCGCAGGCTTCGTGTATCTCCGGATCCGTAAGATGGTAAAATATCTGCCTTCCTTCACGCTTGGATTCTACAATCCCGCCGCGCAGCAATAGAGCCATATGTTTGGAAAGGCTGGCTTTGGGGATTTCCAGGGCGGCAATCAGGTCGGATGCCGAAGATTCCCCCTTGGCGAGTCGGTCTACAATCTGCAGCCTGAGCGGATGCCCGAGAGATTTGCATATTTCACACTGCATATCCAATATTTTCTGATGCACTACCTTATCGCTGTTTGAAAGTTTCATAGTATAAAAGTTTCCATATACGGAAACATTCTAGGATCGTCCGCGGGGTTTGTCAATATCGGACGGGAAAATTGATTCTGTCGGCCGGTTTCCCCTGGAATTTTTCCTTTCTCGTCCGATCCGCACAAGTGATGCCTTCCTCTTTGGTTTTCATCTGACGAATATATGAAATAATTTCATAAAAGTCCGAAACTTTTTTTATTTTCCTGTGTTTGAACGCAGTGATTGTAATGCAGCTGAAAATATCTTCCGCTGAAAGGAGTCATTGACTTGAATAAACTGAAAGCAATCGCACTGTGTTCCTGTTTGCTGTTCCTGGGCCTGTCCGTCAATCCGGCGCCGTGTCAGGATTCCGAGGTGCGGATTCCGATCGAAGTTGCGCCGAATGTAATCAACCTCCAGTCCGAAGGGGTCTGGGTTACCGTCCATGCGGAAATTCCTTACAGTACCGTGGCCGGACTTACCGTCACTCTTAACGAAATTTCCGTCGCCTATACCAAGGCGGACAATCGGGGGGATCTGGTAGCCAAGTTCGAGATAGACCAGGTGAAGGCAATCCTCGATGTTCCAAACGCCGATTTGCGCCTGTACGGATATACCAAAGATGGAAATGCTTTCACGGGAACCGCTTCTATAGGCGTGATCGATGTAAGCGGCGGGAAGTGACGCGCATTATCCCTTTTTCTTCATACCCAATCCAAATATAAGAATGGAAAAGGCCGCGATAAAAGCGGCCTTTTCCGTCATGCCCGCATAAATATTTGGGGATCTTCCACGATTTTCGGATGTAAAATGGAAGGCGATTCGCTCATCCTTACTCCCCAATACGACAAAATGATCCTGCCGGGGATGAATCCGGCTCCTTCCCCCGGGGGAAAAATGTCCTGCGGAGACATGGCGGTGCTCTATAAATTCAGGCGACTGGAATAGCGGCCGCAATGGTTGAGCAAAAAATGTTGCGGTGCAGGCAATTTCGAACCTGACCCGCATTTCTCAAGAGGTTCCTGCCGCTGTGCTTGAAAAGTCGCCGCAGCATGTAACCTGGCTCAAAGTACACCTTGGTGTACTTCGGGCTGTGTGAAATGCGGGCTGGATCCGATTCGGCATTGGTGGAATGTACGGTCTCTCAAAGGATTTATACCGTGTAGTCCGGAGTTCCCAATCCTTCCTGGTTTATTTCGCGCACACCTTCCACAGTACGGACGACCTCGATAACCGAATCGACAGCAGAGGACGGACGAATCCTGCCTTTTAAATAGATTATGCCGTCATTGGCATTGACCTCCAACTCAATCGAAGCGGTTTTATGATCGGCGGCGAGAGCGGATCGGACACGGCTGGCGAGAAACAGGTCCTCCATGGCTTTTCTGCTTTCATCGGTTGCCTGAAATTCCTTGCGCTCCGCCATGGCCGCCACGATATCCACAGCACCTTTTATATCGAGCGTTCTCAGGTTAATTATCAAGTCGTACAGATTGGGGTCGAGCCAATCGACATCGTAAAGGAAACGGCACCACTCCTTCCGGTGCTGATCCATTTTTTCTATATAGCGGATCGCATCTTCCCGCAGCATGTTTTCCCGCTTCATAAGCATATCGATGCGAAATTCTACGGGCGCGACAACGTGGGTGCAAAGAACGTGCGATATGCCGCGCAGGAGAATGTATCCCGCATTGCCGTGATAGATGATCCCGTCTTCTTTGGCCTGTTCGCAGAGGGCCGCCTGAACGAAGCAAAGATAGCGCCTGCGCTCGTGCCGGAAACGTTCCCAAAAACCGGGCGGCTTCAACAGCGCCTCCAGCAATGTTCCTTCCGACACCCCATATTTCGATGCTGACTGGATGATATCTTCCCGGCTTACCAGCTTGTATCCCGTTTTTTCGGCAACGCCTTGCGCCAGCAGTATGCCGCCGCTGGCTGAGCCTCTGGATATCGTAATGATTGCCATAACCCACCTCCGTGCACTCCCAACTCTTTTGTCTGTGTCTGTTTTTCAAGTCGGGACTTAATGAATCGGTTCATTGCTGTATTTTTTGAAATGCGTCGACGTACGAATCCACGCTTTCCTCGCTCTGCATTTGAGTGTCAAGCTGACGGCTAAAGCCGATCAGTTTTCCGAGTGTTTCCAGAATTTTAACAATCTTCTCGGCATCCCACCTCTTTAGCCTTGCTATTACAAGATCGCCGCTTACGGTGACTTTAAAATCCAGGCCTTCCAGTATTTTCTTCAACAGAACGGCTCTGAGTTGCCGTCTTTTGCTTTCCGTAACTCCGCCTACGAATCGAAAATAAATGTAGTTGTCGTCCGTGTGGTCGGAGACGTAAGTATCTATGACGTTGAAATGGTAACC
Organism: uncultured Acidobacteriota bacterium; assembly: GCA_964586015.1. Lineage (GTDB taxonomy): Bacteria > Acidobacteriota > UBA6911 > UBA6911 > UBA6911 > UBA6911. The sequence goes on from CAZPHK010000006.1 coordinate 59,031, forward strand.
CAATCTCAGGTTGATATTACAGTAGCATTCCGACAGAACCGCCAGGTTTTGTCCTCTGTATCCGTCGGCATCGTCCGTTATGGAATACCGCGTGACGCTGGATACAAAATCGTCCAGTCCGAACTGCATTGGTTGGGTGTTCCAGATTCCCGGGGACATCATGCCTTTCAACACGGCTTTCATCGGAACGGATCGCAATTGCTCTATGGATTTGATCGTGTTTCCGGTGAAATTCTTATCCAAACCGCCCCCCAGGTCTATTACATAGAGCCCGAGGGGAATCGGCAGTCGGACCTTCTTGGATTTCACGCCGCGGAAACGATGGGAAGAAATATTCATTTCAATCAATTCCTTAACGGCTTTTTCGTGGCTGAAACGGATGATGTCATGGTAAGTCCGGCAGTTTTTTATACTGAAGTCCGCGCCGTTGGGATCAATAAGATTCAGTGGAGAAATTCTGCCGAGAAGACGCCGGAGAATTTTATATTCTTTCAGATCCCGGAATACATCTTCACGCCTGGCCTCGTATTCCAGGAGCTCTCTGATAATTCCCCGATACACTATGTTTTCTTCGGCATCCACGGTGACCTCGTCCCCGTTGGACAATATCCGTGTGGCGTTCTTGGTATCGACAATCATAGGGACGCCGTACTCCCGTGCGACTGTAGCGAGGTGTCCCGTGGAATTTCCCTGATCGGCGATGATGGCTACGGTGCGGCGTATTATCGCCGCCAGTCTGGGAGATGTGAATTCCGTAACCGCGACGGCTTCCGCCGGGAATGATACAGGGTCGTCTTCTTCGTTTATGCGCCACACTTTGCCGGCCGCGATTCCTCTTTGGGCGACTATCCCCTGATTGCGCATGTAGACCGGTTTGTCGGACAATATGCCTCTGAGATCCGCGGTGTCGATTGTTTTCCTTTTCGGCATCATCAGCGGGCGGCACTGGAGTATGAAAAGTACGCCCATTTCATCCATGCACCATTCAATATCGAGTGCCCGTTTGAAGTAGCGTTCCAGGAGCAGCGCTTTCTCCGAAAGCATGAGGATATCTTCGGCGCTCAGGCATGGTTGTTCCTGCAGTTTATCCTCTACAGGTTCGCTCTTTATGCCTCTTTTATTGTCCGGTACAAGCTTTCTGTCCTTCCTGCCGATTCGCTTCTGCTCTATCTTTCCCGGATCCAGTTTGGAAATACGGAAATAATCGGCGTTCACGCTGCCCGAAACTATGCCGGCACCCAGACCGTATCCTGCGGATACAATCATACAGTCGATGTTATTCCCGGAAACATCCACGGTGTACAGAACACCGGCGGCGCGGGACGGAACTATCGGCTGAACGGCGACCGCCATGGGGAGGGAGGATTTGTTTAATGCATTGTTCCCGTCATAAACCATGGCGTTGTATTTGAATCTGCTGGCGACCACTTTTACATACGCGTGCATAACTTCATTAAAAGGGCAATTCAGTACGGAAAGAAACTGTCCCGCGTAGCTTCTGCCTTCCTCATCTTCGCCGTGAGCGCTGGACCGCACCGCAAATCCGGGTTCACAGTTCAACCGTCTTACGGTTGCGCTCAGAGCTTTGCCGACAGCCTTCTCCAGGTCTTTCGGGATTTCCGTTCCGGCGAACAGTTCGTCTATTTTACGGTTATAGAGATTTGCGCTGTCTTTGTTTGAAAAATTCAAGCTCTGATACAATGAGCGGATTTTCGGCCACAGGTTGTTGTGTTCCATAAAACTCCTGTAGCCGGAGGTTGTTATTGTAAAACCATCCGGCGTGGGCAGCTCCAGTCGTCCCCGTATTTCTCCGAGAACGGCGCTTTTTTCTCCCACGATTGCGCCGAGATCCGCATTGGTTTTGTCGTACTCGATTGTGTACCGATCGCTTTCCTGATAGGTTTCGCCTTCAATGATATGATTCAGCTCCTCTTGAATGGCTAATTGCCGGGAGAAGAGAGCCGTGTACCGGTTTTCTGAGATTAGATTGAGCCCGGATATTATGCGATGGACCTCGTTCGAGAGCTCTTCCACGGAGGCTTTGATGTAATTTACGTCGAAGATATACTCTCCGCTCATTTTGTCTTCGAGCTGAGAAATGAGCTCCAGTGTGCGGTTGTTTCCCCTCAACAGCTGCTGAAAACCGTCGAATATCGACCTGAATTTCAATATTTCGTCTGAAGGGCGAAAAAATTGGATTATTCTATCGAACACCACCAGACATTCCCCGGAGTGTCTTCATTAAGAAAAACGGCGTGGAGGTGACAAAGCATCAACCTTGCTTTTCCTTGATTCGATCCGCCAGCTGATCGATGATTCTTATGAAATCGGCTATTTTAAAGGGTTTGGCGATAACATCCCGAACGCCTTTGTGCAACGCTTCTCTCGTTATCTCTACCGTGGCAAATCCTGTAATTAAAATAATTTCACAGTCCGGCCACCTGTCATGCGCCAGTTGAAACAGCTGCAAGCCGTCGATGTGAGCCATCTTCAAATCGGTTACGACGATGTTGAATTTATGCTGCTCTATCCTGTTTTTTGCCTCTCTGCTGTCGGTGAAGACTTCAACGGCATAGCCGGCCTTTTCCAGGGAAGCTTTCAGTCGCGTGCATACAATTTCTTCATCATCGAGTACCAGTATTTCCAACTTTGGATTCATTCTATGCTCATCGATATTTCAAGGTGAATAGGATGCATACACATCATATGTTTGTTATTCCCCCGGCGCGGCAGCGTACTTTAACGTATCCGATCTGCCCTGTTTCCTGCGTTGTCCCGGTTGACTCCCGGGTGCGCCCCGTACGTCGCCTTTTAGAGCAAATCCTGCAGAAAGCCCATAGGGGGGGCTATCGTTTCCTTCGGGAGCCGAATATAAAGCTCATGACAATCCCGGTCGCCATGGCGATAATGCATGCAAACACGCCATAAAATGCGGGGCGGTTGAAAGCAAGAGAATACAGGTAATTCGGGATGCCGACTTTCCCCACTTTAAGCGTGGCGCTGGATTTTCCTGCCAGAGTCAGGTCTTTAAAATAATAAAGAAGGATCTGGTAATCGCCGGAAGGCATAACGGGAGGAATATTTAAAAAAGCCCTGAAGGAATTTCTTTTGTTATCGGCTGCAGGAATCAATTGCGCCGTTGTGTTTTGTTGATAAGAGCTGTTGTGTTCCTTCAATTTGATGAAATCGGAAAACTCGGATCCCAACAGGTCGTTTTTACTCCGGATGTTGATATGTTCTTTCAAGGCATCATAGCCGAGCAGCAACGTCTGCCGCGTTTCAGCGGCACAGATGTCCTTCAACGGCCCTGAGGAGTTGACAATATATATGCCGGGAGCGTTTGATATCGTGACATCGTCGACGTTGAGCCAGAAAATGTACACTTTCCCTTTTCTTTTCAGGGTGATTTGTTCTTCGGCCCCCTGAATCTTTACCACCGCGCCGTCACAATCAACGGGCAGGTCGGCGCTGACGGCCACTTCCGTTCCTTTATAAAAGGCATTAA
>CAZPHK010000007.1:0-304 GCA_964586015.1 uncultured Acidobacteriota bacterium
AAGAAAAAGGGCGCTCTATAGAGCGCCCTTTTTTTTCCAGGCTGATTTTGCTGCCGGCTAAACGCGGGCAGCAAAATCAGCCACTAGTCGTAATACTCCCTTCCGAGGTGGGTAATCATATCTTCACCCTTCATGTGTCTGAGGGTGTTTTTCAGCTTCATGAGCTGGATGAACAGATCATGTTCCGGGTAGAGTTCCGGGGCGCACATGGGGCTCTTGAAGTAGAAGGAAAGCCATTCCTGGATGCCGCTCATGCCGCATCGGTAGGCCAAATCAAGGAACAGGGACAGATCGAGCACGATCG
>CAZPHK010000007.1:314-60303 GCA_964586015.1 uncultured Acidobacteriota bacterium
GGCGCCGCCAGGATGGAATCACGGCAGAGGAAATCGATCTTGATCTGCATCGGGTAACCGAGCCAGCCGAATATGTCGATGTTGTCCCATCCTTCCTTGTTGTCGCCCCTCGGCGGGTAGTAGTTGATGCGGACCTTGTGTGTGTAATTCGAATACAGGTCCGGATAGTGCTGTGGCTGCAGGATATGCTCCAGAACGGAGAGTTTGCTTTCTTCCTTGGTTTTGAAGGATTCCGGATCGTCCAGCACTTCCCCATCACGGTTTCCGAGGATGTTGGTGGAAAACCATCCGTTTAGTCCGATGAGCCTGGCCTTGAGTCCGGGAGCCAGGATTGTTTTCATGAGCGTCTGACCGGTTTTGAAATCTTTCCCGCATATAGGCACATTGCGGTCCCGGGCCAGCTGCGTCAAGGCAGGGATATCGGCTGAAAGATTGGGGGCGCCGTTCGCATAGGGAATCCCCGCATTGATGGCCGCATACGCATAAATCATGCTGGGGGCAATTCCTGGATCGTTATTGATCAACCCTTTTTCAAAACTGTCTAAGGTTTGATGGACGGCTTCCCTCTTTAAAAAGATCTCCGTGCTGCCGCACCAAACCATAACCATGCGATCCAGCTTATTCTTCTCCCGGAAGTTTTTCATGTCTTCCTGGACCTGCTCGGCCAGTTCCATTTTATTGGCCGCCTTTTTCACGTGTGTGCCGTCGAGACGTTTGACGTAGGATCGGTCGAACGCGGCCGGCCATGGCTTTATAGCTTCGAGTCCCGGTCGGATCTGATCCAGGAGGCTTTTTTCAAGAACACCGGCTTTAACGGAGGCCTCGTACATGTTGTCTGGAAATATGTCCCACCCTCCCAGGACAAGATCATTCAACTCTGCAAGAGGAACAAACTCCTTAATGGGCGGCACCCGGTTTTCAGTACGTTTGCCGAGCCGTATGGTTCCCATTTGCGTCAAGGAACCGATCGGTTTGGCAATACCCTTCTTCACCGCCTCGACTCCGGCGATGAAGGTGGAGCTGACGGCGCCCATCCCGGGCAGGACAATGCCCAATTTTCCATTAGCAGGAGCGATATTGATTCCATTGGAGCTCATATTTCATTTCCTCAAATAGGCTGACGCTAACGGGGATATTGCATGCAAAAACTTGCAGTTCCCGGTGCATCACACTGTTGTTTTCGTATTGGTTTGGGGAAACACCTGGATAGTAACCCCGGCTGCGAACAGATAAATCCTCATTTCACACAAGTTTTTTACTATGGCTTCGAAAAAAAACAGTTTACACCTTTTTATGCGAAACTACGCGAGAAATGTGGGTTAAACAGATTACCTTTTATTCCTGAAACTTCACCAACCTGAAATCTTCAACCGTAAATATTCAATCTTCAATCCGATTCAGGAGAGCTTCCTTTAAAATTCTATAGGACTTGAGCGGGCTGTCCAGATTCTGCGCCAAAAGTCCGTGCGTCAGACGCTCGATCTGGCGGCAGGCTTCCGTCTCCAGCGGGATTGCCGCAAAAACTTCCGGAGGACATTTCATTATCTGCTGAAGAGCCTTTGCGGCTGCAGTTCCGACGAAAATGCCGTTTCGGGATCCGCAATTACCGCAAAAAGCTGTCCCGTCTTTTATCCGGGCATAAAAACCATCCTCTTTCAGGTATTTGCCGCAATTGGAGCAATAATCATAGTTTGGGTAAAATCCACCGATTCTCAGACACCAGATTTCAAAATAGCGGACCAGCGGCAGAATGGCGGCTTTATTTTCACCTGTTTTCAGAGAGGCCCGCAACAATCGAAATAAAGCGTGACCGGACTGGTTCTCCTGTGCAAGAGCTTGGACCAGTTCCGCGAAATAGGTGAAGGCAAATATATGATTCAGGGTTGGGATCCTGCTCGAGTAGGAATGAATAAGTTCCGCATGCCTGATATTGCCCAAATCCCGTCCTTCGCGGATGTAAAAAACGACTTTAATATGATTCAGCGGCTCAAGGCATCCGGCAAAACGGCTTTTTGCTTTCTTAATCCCGTGCGCGACAGCACGGATTTTTCCCAACTCCGGAGCGACACATACTACGATACTGTCGGATTCCGCTAACGGATATTGTCGTAAAACTATGGCTTCATCTTCATGGGTCGGCATTGTACGGAGACTGGGATATTTTTCAGGAACGGCCGTTGATTCATAAGGGGACGTTTCAGTCGTGCTGCACTGAATCCGCAAGGGTCAGTTCATTTGCCGGTTTTTTTTTACGAAACATGGAATAGATTCGATAAACAGGCCCCGAGCCGGTGTAAAGCAAAGCAAGAGCGAGCAGTGTCGGTCGGGTATAGTTGAAAATCAAGGCAACCAGGAGCGCGATTACGAGAATCGACAGATGAGATTTCCTTCCCAGCGTCAGGTGCTTTAAGCTGCTGTAGCGGATTTTGCTGATCATCAGGAATGCCAGAAAAAACACTCCGGCAACCATAAAGTTGGCGCCTACGGGATGTGTAATGGGATCCCCGAAAAACTGCACGATCGCGGCAATGGTTCCGCCTCCGGCCGGAATGGGAAGACCTACGAAATGTTTGAGTTCTTCCGCCTGAATATTGAAACGCGCAAGCCGCATCGCTCCGCAGATTGTAAATGTAAATGTCGCTGTCCAGGCAAGCCGCGGATCGACGGCTGACAGGCCCCAAAACAGAACCAGAACGGAAGGTGCGATTCCGAACGATATTACATCCGCGAGAGAATCGAGCTGCAGTCCGAAATCGGTACTTGAATTCATAAGCCGAGCAATCCGCCCGTCGATCATATCCAGGATAATCGCAATACCGATAGCATAGGACGCGTAGACGTAGTTCCCCTGTATTGTCGACAGAACTGCATAATATCCGCAGAAGATATTTCCAACCGTAAAAAGGCTTGGAAGGATAAAAACGCTGCGCCGCACCCGTCTGTGCGGGAAATCCCGATGTTTCTGTTCTCCCGCGTCAGGAGTCGTATTCATGAATAGTCTCCCAGTATGGAACTGCCGCCTCGAACCCTGTCCCCTAATTTAACCGCAATATTCACTTTTTTCGGGAGAATGATATCCACCCTGGAGCCGAAGCGAATCATGCCCACGATTCCGCCCCTTTCCAGCAAATCTCCGGTTTTTCTCCAGCATACCACTCTACGTGCGATCACTCCGGCGATCTGTTTGAATGTTACCTGAATATCCCCGCCGTCCACGGTAATTATGTTCTGTTCATTCACCCGGGAAGCCTCCTCGTTGAAAGCGGCTTTAAATCTGCCCCGCTGATATTGCAGATTCTTCAACTCGCCGGAAATGGGAGAACGATTGACGTGGACGTCGAATATATTCAGGAAAATACTGACGCATTGTTCTCCGTTTCCCTTTTTTGCAATCTTCACGATCTTGCCGTCGGCCGGGGAAACTATCAGATTGTTGCCTTCGGGGATATTCCTGGAAGGATTCCGGAAGAAAAATGCCACAAAGAGGGCCAGGATGAAAAACAAAAATGCTATATATTCGAAACCGATGACGGCGGACAGGATGCACAGCGCGAGCAATGGTATAAGAAACCTGTAGACATCACGAATCATTTCTTGGGGTCCTTTCACGTCATTTCGGGAATCCGCATGGACCACCCGAACCTTCAGTATAAAGGTAGGGACGGCCTTTCGTGCTCTGCCGTCTTCCGCCGCTGCGTATTTTACATACACGCATAATCGCCGATGGTTCCCGGAGAGAACGCGCGCCGGCTCCTCCGGTGCCGCGCGGATGAGGCGGCAGGAGCCGTCCGGGAAATGCCGACCTTGTTTTTTCAACGAATCAGCCTGTTTCCATCTCCTTGCGGATTTTCTGAACCATTAAATACATCTGGTCTTTTAATAAAAGCTTTTTCTTTTTGAGCGTTTTTTCCTGTAGCTGCTCTTCCTCGTTCAGGAAATGCTTGCTGCTCAAACTTTCCAATTGCGTATCGTAGGAATGATGCTCCTCCGCCAACCGCCTGTATTCGGCATTATCCCTCAGTAACTGCTCCATGAGTTCTGTTTCAGGAACTGCAGCACTCATATAAATTCCTCCTGATGACTATCCGCATACATACAAGGTCTCGTCGCTTCGCTTACTCCGCGGCTTCGCTTATTTTAGCGCATTGCTTAATTCGCAACGAAATCCTTCTATTGCAGCACGGTTATGGTACAGATAAATTGTCACATGCATCCAGTTCCAGCTTTCCAACTTTAGATGAACGCATTTACGCCGATGATATTTTCCTCCTTTTTTTTTCTAAAAAACGCTCTTTACCGAGATCGATCAGTTTTGTTACCAGTTGCTGGAACGAAACACCGCTTGAAGCCCATAGTTTGGCATACATACTGATCGGGGTAAATCCAGGCATCGTGTTGATTTCGTTGACATATACGGTTCCGGTTTTGCGTTCGAGAAAAAAGTCGACCCGGGATAATCCGGAACCATCTATGGCCTTAAAAGACCTCAGGGCAAGATCGCGGACCTTTTTGCTTGTTGCATTGCTGATGCGGGCCGGACTCTCCAGTATACTGTCCGGGCTCATGTACTTTGCGTCATAGTCGTAAAATTCATGTGCCGGTATGACCTCTCCCACAACCGATGCTTCGGGATTTTCATTTCCTAAAACGGCGCATTCCAGTTCCCGTGCATCCAGTCCCTTTTCAATAATGATCTTGCTGTCGAATTGTGCGGAATGCTTTACGGAACGGTCGAATTCGTTCTCAGAGTGAATCTTGCATATGCCGATCGATGACCCCATGTTTGCAGGCTTTGAAAACATGGGATAGCCGAATTCTCTGGAAAGGGAGCGTTTCAGCGCTTCGGGATTCCTGAAGAATTCTTCTGCATTGACGGTCCGATAGGGCGCAACAGGCAATTCAGCTTGAACAAAAAGCCGCTTCATTACATCTTTATCCATTCCGACAGAGGAAGCAAGCACGCCGCACCCGATGTACGGAACATCGACTATCTCGAGAAATCCCTGAATGGTCCCATCTTCTCCATAAGGGCCGTGAAGCAGTGGAAAGAATATTTCCGGTATGTCTTTGTTCCCGGCGGACCGGTCCGGCGTAGCGGTCAAGGACAGCAGTTTTCCGGGGGAGGGCGCTGTCTGATCGGGCAGACGCACACGGCTAATCAGATGCTCCGGCAGCATTTTGCGTATTTCGTCCGCCGCTGCAAACCGTCCCTTTGGGGTGATTCCGATAGCGGTAATATCGAATGTATCGGTATCGAGAGCGCTGATTACCGAGGCCGCAGACTTCAGAGAGATCTCGTGTTCGGCCGACCGGCCGCCGAATAATATCCCGAGTTTAATTCTTTTTGTTTTTGCCATCTGGAGCCGTTTCGTAAGAGCGCGTTTCTTTTTCAGCATGATCCTGGTATGCCTTTATGATCAGGCGAACGAGATGGTGCCGGACAACGTCTTTTTCATTGAAATAGCAGAACGCCAGCCCGTCTACACCCTTTAAAATACTACGGGCTTCGACAAGGCCGGAATTTCGCCCTAAAGGAAGGTCTATCTGGGTGACATCTCCGGTAATTACCGCTTTGGAACGCATGCCTATTCGGGTCAAAAACATTTTCATTTGTTCCGAAGTCGTATTCTGGGCTTCGTCAAGAATTATAAAGGCATCGCTCAATGTACGGCCTCTCATAAAAGCCAGAGGGGCTATTTCAATGGTTCCCTCTTCCATATATCGGTGTATTTTTTCGTTGTCCAGAAGATAATAAAGGGCGTCGTAAAGCGGACGCAGGTACGGATTGATTTTTTCTTCAATATCTCCCGGAAGGAATCCCAGTTTTTCTCCAGCCTCTACTGCCGGCCGGGTTAGAACGATCCTGGATATCTGCTTTTCAAAAAGGGAGACGAGCGCCAGCGTAACGGCAAGAAATGTTTTGCCAGTTCCTCCAGGGCCGATCCCGAAAACAATGTCATTCTCTTTTATGGCTTCGATATAGCGGCGCTGGTTCAGGCTTTTCGGGGTTACCTGTCGTTTACCGGTTGCGAGAAGCTGCATTTTGGGGAAAAAATCGTGCAGCGTCAGAGCCGTATCTTCAGCAATCTGTTTGAAGGCAGATTTTAGATCCCCATTGCTTATAAAGTGCCCTTTTTCCGCCAGGGCGGAAAAGTCTAAAAGAATTTTCTCCAGGGCCCGAACGTCCGCTTCCTCTCCGTTTATTATAAGAGACGAATCACGCGCCTGAATCGTTACGCCAAAAAGATTTTCCAGGAACCGGATGTTTTCATCGAGCGGGCCGAATAGAAGCTGCAGGCTACGGTCGGATAGCAGAACTTTTTTCATCTAGTAATTTGGCTTTACCTCGTGAATTAAGTATGGAGTGCAGGATTGAAGGCGCGACTTTTGCAATGGGCATACCTGGAAATGATGAAATATTTCGCACATTTCTAAAAATAATTTTAGGTCTGCGCCTGAATGAAGTCAATGAGAAAATTTAATTTGACATGTAGGTTAAATACTTGTAAAGTAAAGAGTTTTTAAAGACATCCGGATAAGAGCCGGAATCTGGAATATTAAAAGGAGTAATGAAGTATGGCGAATCACGCCTCAGCCCTTAAGGCGGACAGACAGAACAAAAAACACAGGATCATGAATCGCGGCAATCGCAGCAGCCTGAGAACCTTTCTAAGAAAATTCAATGATCAACTGCAGTCGGGGCAAGCCGGGGATGCCCGGAATTCCCTGCCCGCCCTGTATGCCGAGATTGACAAGGCAAAGCATAAAAATGCAATCAGCGAAAATGCTGCAGCCCGACAGAAATCCCGTCTGACAAAACGCTTAAATGCCGCGTTATCGACAGCAGACGAAAAGGATTAAGCGTTTCTCATATTAAGGCACTGATAAAAACTTCCAGAAGGATTCGTGCATCCACGGAAGATGACTTCAGCCTTCTGTCGATGGCGTAAAGGCCGGTGTGCATTCTGCGAACCGTATCAATATCTATTTCCCTTGCTTGTCGAATGAATTTTTCCAGCATAAAAGGCGGCACCTGCGCTGCTTTCCCAGCCTCCACGGCACGCATTCCTCTACGAACGCATTCTCTTACTATAAGGACCTGTCTGCTGTGACGCGCCATCATTGAAACAATAATCAGCGGATATTCCCCCATCCCGAGCAGGTTTGCGAGAGATCTCATGGCCGCTGCGCGATCGCGCACGGCTATGGCATCTATGAGTTCAAAAATTCCATGTTGCCGGCTGTTCTGTACCAGCTCTTCAACAGCCGCATCGGTTATCTGCTTTTCTTTTCCGGCAAATAAAAAGAGCTTTTCCAGTTCACTCTCCAGGGATTGAAGATCAGATCCCGCCAGATCGACAATCTTATCTGCTGTCGCGGACGAGATCCGATATCCCCTTTTTCTGATGCTGTCTTCCACCCAGCGTTTTAAAGACACACCTTTCAGCAAAGGGAATTCCGCTATGCATCCTTTGTCCCGAATTGTTTTATACAGCTTTTTCCTGTGATCCAGTTCTTCCGCGACTAAAACCAGCACACTGCTGGGGATAAGGGAATCGAGGTTGTGAAGCAGCTTGTCATGTTCGCTTTGCGCCAATTTTTCCAGCTCCGTGACCAGGACAAGTCTCCGGGCAGCCAGCATCGGAAAGGTATTTACCGTTTCGAAGATTCTTTCAACGGACGTATCTTTTGCCGAGTAGGCGCAATAATCAAAAGCCGCGGATTCAGGATTCAACAGCATCCGCTTTATAAGATCTACGGCTGCCCGGCACTGGTATTGTTCGGGACCCAAAATAAGGTATAAAGAGCGGGCCCGGGGCGATTTCAGATCTTTTTCAAGCGCTTCAAGGCTTTTGAGTATCAAGGGATTGACTTTCAACAATTGTGCTTACAAGGCTGGACGCAAATGCCTTTGCCAGGCGGTCAAGAGCAGGATTTTCTTCGAAAAAGAAATCCCTTACGTCGTTGTTCAGCGCATAACGCTCACGGAAAGTGAAATTTTTATTCTGCCAGATAACCTTGGAATCCTTCAGCCGGATCATTTTTGCGCTTATCTGCACGGTTACCATGAAAGCCGATCCGAACGACCGGGAACTGTAGGTGACCGGTGTCGATTGTACAGAGAGGATTTCTCCAAGCAGCACGGCATCCGCGCCGGACTGGGTTGAATGAACCTGAATTCTGGTTCTGGCGTTGAATTCCTTTAAAACGGCCCCGGTTATCCACTGCTCCATTTTGTACTGGCTTGTGCGGTTCACAAAAGTAGGAATGCCCAAGGATTTAATGTCCTCCGGCAGCGCTCTCACCGAACTGCGTACCCTGTACCCGCAACCGGTAAGCCCAAAAGCCAGGATCGGTAATAGAGCTATTATGATGTAATTCCGCTTCAGTGTTTTTTTCATGGCATCAATGAAATACCGTGGAACGTTGGAACGTTAAACGTTAAAACCCAAACACCGTTGAACGTTAATACCAGTCCGGCCTTCCAGGTGATGGGAACCCGCAACGAAGCTTTTTCTTTTAACCTGCAACGTTCAACGTTCCAACATGCAACGGTAAATTATACTCGTGACAATCGTATCCTTCTCTGTTTTTGATATTTTCCTTTACGATCGGCGTAGGAAGTCCGACATTCGGTTCCGGCAACAATGAATACCGCCTGGGCGATGCCTTCACCCGAGTAGACCTTGACCGGCAACGGGGACGCATTGACGATTGATATCGTGATATAGCCTTCCCATTCCGGCTCAAGGGGGGTTACGTTGACAATGACTCCGCTGCGTGCATAGGTGGACTTTCCCTGACAGAGTGTAATAGTATTCCGGGGAATGCGGAAATATTCCAGGGATCGTCCCAGGATATACGAGTTGGGAGGAATCAGGCAGAATGATCCCCTGTAATCATTAAACTGAATTTTTTCAATTCTTTTCGGGTCCAGTTGTTTGACGCCGGCGAAATCGGGGATTTTATATTCATCCGAGAGTCTGAAATCATATCCGTAAGATGAAGCGCCGTAGGATATTTTGCCTGCACGCTTGCGCATATCCGCATAAGGTTCTATCATCCCGTGGTCTTTGGCCATTTTTCGGATCCAATGGTCCGGTTGAGCTGTCATTGAAAATCCTCCTGAATTCAGTGTATTTTCCTACAGGGAACAGCATTGTTGACGGCAAGGTTGTGAAAAAGCAGTCTATCATCGGGAACAAAAGCTGTAAATAGAAATGGCTTGACAGCTTTTATGACCACAAGTAAAATGCCTTCACTAACTTATGGGAGGTCCAGCGTGATAAAGCAGGACATCGTAAACCGTGTTGCAGAGCAGCTGAATATCACCAAAGTGAAAGCGGAAATAGCGGTGGAATCTGTATTCAATTCCCTTAAAAATGCGCTGAAACGGGGTGAAAGGATCGAGCTGCGGGGTTTCGGAGTTTTCATTGTCAAACCACGGAAGAGTGGCGTGGGAAGAAATCCTAGAACCGGAGAAGAGGTTGCCATTCCACCAGGCAAGACCATTCGATTCAAGCCTGGTAAAGAAATACGTGCCGATAAAATCGTCAGCAGCATTACGGAATAAGCGGTCTCCCCTCCCGTTAGAAAGCCCCATATTGTTGTGAGTAGTGATTTTCAGGAATTCCCTGCTGTTTCTCCCGGGTGGAATGATGAAACAGCAAGCGGGAGTACTGCGTTGCGAAGGCATGCGCCATCCCGAAAGGAATGGGCTCTCTCTGCTCTGCTTTTCTTTTTGACCGTCATCTCCACTACCGTTGCGGGACTGGCGTATATGGCCGGGCCGACGGCCATCCTCCATATTCCGGAAATTGTATCTACAAGGCCTGAATTAATACTGGGAGCGCTGCAATTCTCACTTCCCTTGATGGCTATCCTGCTCGCTCATGAACTGGGGCATTTTTTCGCCTGCCGTTACTATGGATTACGCTGTACTCCCCCTTTTTTTATCCCGACACCCTTTCCCTACACAGGAACATTCGGTGCGTTTATCAAGATAAAATCGACTTTTGGAAGCAAACGGTCTTTGTTCGATGTCGGTATCGCAGGACCCTTAGCCGGCTTTATTGTTACATTGATCGTTTTATGGATTGGGATAAGTTCCTCGCACATCAGCTATTTCGTACCGGTCAGCCCGGGGATTATTGAGTTTGGAGAACCGGTTATTTTTCGATTGATTGGAATGCTCTTATTGGATTACGACCCGTCCAGTCATGTAATATTCGCGCATCCTGCCGCAATTGCAGGCACCTTCGGCCTTCTGCTTACCTGCCTGAATTTATTGCCGATATGGCAGCTTGACGGCGGGCATATCGCCTATGCGGTTTTCGGTCGGAAGTTGCAGAGAAAGATCTCTATCGTGGTGCTGGTGCTTTTGACGCTTGTAGGATTGTCCGAGTGGCCGACGCCGTCGTACCTGGTATTCGGACTGGTCGTTTTTATCCTGGGCAGTCGTGCTCATTTTTTTCATCCCTCGACTTTAAAGGATTGGGAAGCTCTTGGATACGGCAGGACGTCCCTGGCCTTGATTGCACTCCTGATCCTGATTCTCTGTTTTACCCCGGTACCGGTTTCTATTACCTAAAATTTCGTTGACGGACACCGAAATTAAGGAATCGAAGAGAGTTTAAGTCTTATCTGACGGCCCGTCTTCGCCTGTAATTGATCCTTTAGCTTTTGTTTCAGAAGCTGATTTTATTATATAGGTGCGATAAAAGGTAGTGTGGCTTTGCCGGGCACCAGGCTTCGCCCTCCTAATATTTCCAAGATCAAATGAGTGATTAGATGGCGTGTATATCCAAGGATGGCTGTGCCAGGCGGAGCCCGAAGGGCGAAGCCTGGTGCCGAAGGGGGGAGTCGAACCCCCACGAGCTTAAGCCCACTAGACCCTGAACCTAGCGCGTCTGCCAATTCCGCCACTTCGGCTTTCGAGAACAGCGAATATCTTAAGGGTACGCCATACCCTTGTCAAGTCGTCAAACAGGCTTTGCTCCGGATAATGTATGAATTGGATTCATGGAACCCCTTCCCCGGCTGTTTCATAGAGATTCGACCGGCAGAATTACGGTAATCCTGTTATATCGCCGCTTGCATGGCTTGAAGTAACAACTGTCCTTATAATGATTTGTATTGTGTATTAATATCCAGGTATCCTGTTGGAAGAGGTATTTTTATTGCTCTGATATTGAAATTGATCGTTTGATGCCCCATAGTCATCTTAGTTATGGAAAACAAAAAGCAATAATTCCGGAGTTGTAGATGAAAACTATCGGATGTCTCATTCTTTATTTACTGATCACCGGGTCCATTTTTACCTGCGCTGCCGTGGAATCCGGAATGTGTCGCCTTCTGTCCATATCGGAATCTGAAAAACTTATTCTGGTATCCACGATTCCTGAAAAGACTAAATACCTCCTGGATGCTGCCGCGGCCAAAATAACTATTGACGGAAAACCTGCTGAGTTCGATAAGTTGACTTCATTTTCGCTTATTCAGGTGAAATGGAAGAAAGACAATGAGAAAAGAAACGGGATACGCCTCGATGGTATCGCTCTTGAAATTGAAATCGATCCTCCTGAAAGACCGAACCTGAAATAAATTTGTAATTATATTTATCCTTTGTTTTATTTAGCTTACAAATATATTTTAATGTAAATTCTTAATAAATATACCATTCCAACCGTCTGTCATTGCCGCTATTTTCAGCAATTGCTATCAGGGAAAGAATTGTTAAAAAGGAATGGAAAACGGGTGAACCCGAGTTTCGCAGACAAATCATTGGCTCTGTGCTTTCATTTCATTCAGGATGTCTCGGATTCATCTCAGGCGAAACTCGGGTTCGCCCGTTTTTACAATCCCAGGAAAAGCGCAACGGAGTATTGCGTCAAACGCTCTAAACCGCTCCAGAAAAACATAAGGCCGACGGTCGGCAATACCATAAGCCACAGAAGGATTTGTCCCGGCACCGGCAGGGAGAAACGCGCTGTATCGGCGGATTCCTCGATGATCATTGCCTTTATCACCCGAGCATAATAGTAAACCGCCACTACGCTGTTCAATGCGCCGACCACGGCAAACCAGGCGAGGTTATCATTGATGGCCGCTCCAAATACGTAAAGCTTTCCTAAAAATCCGGCGAACGGAGGAATTCCCATCAGTGAGAGCATGAAAAATGACATGGCTACAGTTAGAAAAGGCGAACGCCGGATGAGTCCTTTATAATCCTTTATGTCAAAGCTTCCGGTATGATTGTAAACCGCAATGACAACAAAAAACGCGCCCAGATTCATAAACAGGTACGTAATGAGATAGACCAGAACCGATTGCAAACCCTGTGAATTCAGGACAACAGCGCCCATTAGAATATATCCTGCGTGGGCGATGGAAGAATATGCGAGCATGCGCTTCATGTTTTCCTGTTGCAGCGCGGCGATATTCCCAAACGTCATTGTCACAACGGATATCAGGATAAGTAAAACATTCCAGTAAACGGAACTGATGTCCGTATAAAATCCCGTTCCCGGCGAAGCTCCGGAAAAACCGGTGAAAAAGAATCGGATCAAAACGGCGAATGCGGCCGCTTTCGGTGCGACGCTGAGAAATGCCGTAACGGGTGTCGGAGCGCCGGAGTAAACGTCCGGGCACCAGAAATGAAACGGTACGACGGCCATTTTGAATCCGAATCCCGAAATTATCAGCACAGTCGCAATCAGTAGCATTACCGAGTTGTTTCCCGATGAAACGCCCTGGATAAAGGCTTCACGGACGGCAGTAAGCTTGGTGGTTCCCGTCAGCCCGTAAATAATCGTCATGCCGTAAAGAAAGGACCCGGTCGCCACGGCGCCGAAAAGGAGGTATTTGAGGGACGCTTCGTTGGACTGGCGGTCGTTTTTTAGATATCCGACCATGACGTAGCTTCCGATCGAAACCGTTTCCAGCGCAAGATAGAGCATAAGTATATCGGCGCTGGCCGCCAGCAATATCATGGCCAGTGTTACCCCAAGGAGAAGCGCATAGAATTCTCCCAGGTTTCGGCGTGAAAGTTCCTTCGATCCCGGCACTGAGAAAAGAATGAACAGCGATGTCAGAATCAGGAAGCATTTAAAAAATACGGACATCGGATCCAACGAAAGAACGCCGAAAAACAGCGTACCGGAATCCTGTTCAAAGAGACGGATACTGGATACCAGGGCTGCGATAAAACCAGCTGCGGCTAGAACGAAACACAGGCTTTTCCGGATTCGCGAGAAAGCTATATCGCCGATCACTACCAGGACAATAGCAACGGTCAAAATAATCTCCGGATGAAACTGTTTAAGATCCGTAAGAATCTGTGGATTCATAGCTACCCCTTGAGCGTATCCGCGCGATCCAGATTGACCGATCGTAATATCCGGTACATGGACAGGATGATTGCCAAAGCGACTGCGGCCTCGGCCGCGGCAACAACGATAATGAAAATTGCAAAAACTTGTCCGTCTATATTTCCGGAGGAATATTTGGAAAATGCTACTAAATTTAGATTGGCTGCATTTAAAATCAGTTCGATTCCCATCAGGACGTTAATGGCGTTTTTGCGTGTCAGGACGCACATGATCCCGAAGGAAAAGAGTGCAGCGCTGATTACGAGATAATGGCCGAGTCCAATCATCAGGATCGTCTCCTCACTATCATGGCGGCACCGATCAGGGCCAAAAGCAACAGGACTGAAGCGGCTTCAAACGGAAGTATATAATCCCGCATCAGAAGATCCCCGATTGCAGCGGTGGTTGGTTCCGAGAGAATGGTTTCGCCCTGAAACCACCTGGTGCGCAACATGAAAAATGCCAGAACGGCGAAAACGGCGACAACGGCAATCATGGCCGGCACCAACTGGACCGATCCGGTTTTAATATTCAGGTCGTACAATTTATGGGTCAGCATGATCCCGAACAGAATCAATACCAGGATACCGCCGACATAAATCACCATTTGTGTGGCGGCCAGAAAATCCGCTCCCGCGTATGCATACAGTGCGGCGACGCCGAAGAACGTAAAAAGCAATGCAAAGGCCGAACGTATCAGGCTGCGGGCAAACACGACCACTGCGGCGGATCCCACGGTCAGGACTGCAAAAAAATAAAAAACAATTTGGCTCAACAGGTTTATGTCCATAGAAGAATCAACCCTTCGAGGGACTTTGCTCGGTTGACTCGGCAAGGGTCAACGGCTTTTCTTTTGCAAAGTGATATATGTGTTCATCCTTATTGTAGACGGAATATTCATATTCACCCGTCATCACCAGGCACTGGGTCGGGCAGGCAAATGTGCACAGCCCGCAGTAGCAACACAACGTCATGTCTATATCGAAAACATAAGTCCTTAGTTTCTTTGCGGTACCGTCGGAGGCAAAGGCCGGCGGTTCTTCTTTGCCGCGTTTCTCTGTTTTGACGACGATGCAGTCTGTCGGGCACGCGCGCGCGCATCCTCCACAGCCGATGCAGTCTTCGATTCTATTCATCAACCGCATACGCGATCGTTCCGGCAAGGTCCACTTTTCCTTCGGATACTGCAGCGTCACGGAAGGGGTGAAAAGATGGCGGCTGGCTACTGCCATGGAATCGACAATAGTGATGATTCCCTGCCCTAGGTTTTTGAAATAAGTCAGCATAAAATTCCTCGGAAATGCCCGCCTATAGTATGGCCATCCACCCCGCGCCCAAAACCAGCACGAAAGAAATCGGCAGAAGCACTTTCCAGTTGATATACATGAGCTGATCGACGCGTAGACGCGGCAGTGACCATCGCATCCACATTTGAATAAAAATCAGCAGGAGCGCTTTAACGAAAAAAACTACGGGCCCCGGAATGATCTGCGGCATGAGAAAAGCGGGCACGGCCTGCGTCCATCCTCCGAGAAACAGAGTCGTGGCGACGCTTGAAACTAGAAACATATTGGCATACTCGGCAAGAAAGAAAAACGCAAAGCGCATTCCGGAATATTCCGTATGATAGCCGGCCACAAGCTCCGATTCCGCTTCCGGGAGATCGAAAGGAGTGCGGTTCACTTCCGCGAGCGATGCAATGAAATACACAATGAATGCCACGAACAGAAACGGGTTCCGGAACAGAAACCAGTTCTGGATTCCGCCCTCCTGCGCCTGGACGATATCGACCATGGACAGGCTTCCGACGAATATGATAACCGTCATAATTGCGATGGCCGCAGGAATTTCATAGCTGATTACCTGAGCCGCGGCGCGCATGCTGCCGTAGAGGGAATACTTGTTGTTTGAGGCCCATCCGGCCATGATGATCCCGATAACCGACAGACTGCTTACCGCCATAATATAAAGAATACCGATATTCAGATCCGCCACGAAAGAAGACGCGCCGAAAGGCAGGACGACATAGGCGGCGAAGGCTCCCAGGAAAACGATAAACGGAGCCGTTTTAAATAGCACTTTATCGACCGATTCCGGAACGATATCCTCTTTCAGCAGAAGCTTTAAAGCATCCGCGATTGTCTGCGCCCATCCGTGCCAGCCTCCGACAACCATGGGTCCCAGCCTGTCCTGAATATGAGCGGATACTTTTCTCTCAAGCCAGACCATGAACAGGACGGCCAACGCCAGCATCCCGAAAATAATGATGCTGCTGGCCACAATCGGGATCAGAGCCCGCAGAAGCTCCGGAAGGGCTTCATATCCTGGTATTTGTTCTAGGAGTTTTACAACGGATTCCATCGGAGTTTCCCTTTTTATCGATCGATCTCACCCAGCACTATGTCGAAACTGCCCAGTATCGATATCACATCCGCAATCATGGAACCCCTGCTTACTTCCCGGAAGGCGCTCATGACTGTAAAACACGGTGATTTAACCTTCAGGCGATACGGCTTAAGACTGCCGTCGCTGACAATGAAGTAGCCCAGTTCTCCACGGGGGCACTCGGTACGCATGTATATTTCTCCGGCGGGGGGCTTGATGCGTTTCGGCACGTGTTCCCGTACGTCGCCCGGAGTCAGCTTTGCTATCGCCTGCCGGATAATCTTGCAGGATTCCTTGACTTCTCTTATGCGAACCATGTAACGATCCCAGCAGGATCCGACGGGCCCGTGCTCTCCAAAGCCTATGCAGACATCAAAATCGAAATTCTCGTATCCGAGATAGGGTTCATCCTTGCGAACGTCGAATTTCACCCCGCTTCCGCGCAGGTTCGGCCCGGTGATCCCGTAGCTGATTGCCCTGTCGGGAGAAATAACCCCCACTTCGGCGGTGCGTTTGATGAAAATGAAGTTGTCGGATAAAAGCCGGTTCAGGTTGTCTACCTGCGGTTCAAAATAGTCCAGGAATTCAATGATCTTTTCTTCGAGTCCCGGCTTGATGTCATGCATCAGGCCGCCGATCCAATTGTAATTATAAAGAAGCCTCGCTCCGCAGGTTTCTTCGAAGAAATCCAGAATGGTTTCCCTGTCCCGGAAACACCAGAGAAACGGCGTGAAGGATCCGATGTCGTTTCCGTATGTTCCGGCTGCGATCAGATGGCTCGCGATGCGGCTCAGTTCGGCCATGATGATCCGAAGGCAGCGAACCCTGTTGTTGACCTCTATGCCCATGAGCTTTTCGACCGTCAAAACGTATCCAAGCTCCATGTTCATTGCGGCGCAGTAATCCATGCGATCCGTAAACGGAACCACACCGGCGTAATCGACATTCTCCGCATGTTTTTCGAAACAGCGGTGCAGATACCCTATATGAGGTATGGCATCCGATACTATCTCTCCGTCCGTTCTCAGTTCCAGACGCAAAACGCCGTGGGTGGACGGGTGCTGCGGCCCCATATTCAATATCATGATATCGCCGCTATAATTGACTTCCATCTATCCTCCTAAACAGGCATATCACGATAACTCTCAGGTGCCTTGTAGTCCTTGCGCAACGGATGCCCCTCCCAGTCATCCGGGCATAATATTCTGCGCATGTCGCTGTGCCCGTCGAAAAGTACTCCGAGCATATCGTAGGTCTCACGCTCATGCCAGTTGGCGACATTCCACACCGACTCCACGGTTGGCAGATGAGGTTCCTCTCTGGGAAGCCGGCTTTTAAGCGTGTACCGATGGTGGTGCTTCATGGAGTAGACCACGTATACCACTTCAATACGGTCCTTGTAATCTACGCCACCCAGCAGTTCCAGGTGGTCCATTTCCAGGCGGCTGTCGGATCGGATAAACCGGCATACTTCCAGGATGGACGGAGGATCCACTGCACTCCATGGATTGGGATTATCCGTATCGGATTCCGGAATTCCGTCACCGAACTGTTCCGATAACAGGGCGGCAATTTCCTGAGGATTCATGCAACACCTGCCTTCTTTTTGGCGATGGTTTCATTTCTGATCTTCTTCTGAAGCTGTATGAGTCCTTCTATCAACGCTTCGGGCCGCGGAGGGCATCCCGGGACATAGACATCCACGGGAATAATCTTATCCACGCCTTTCAGTACGTGATAACCGTGCTTCCAGTAAGGACCGCCCTTATTGGCACAGCTCCCCATTGAAATCACGTATTTAGGGGCCGCCATCTGGTCGTAAAGCCGCTTGATCCGCGTCGCCATTTTCAGGGATACGGTTCCGGCAACAATCATGACATCGGACTGACGGGGAGTTCCCCGAAACACCTCCGCTCCGAATCTTGCCAGATCGTAACGGGATGCTCCGGTGGCCATCATTTCTATAGCACAGCACGCAAGTCCGAATGAAAGAGGCCAGGGGGATGAAGAACGCGCCCAGTTAAAAAGCCAATTCAGCGACGTAATAAAAACGTTATCTTCGAACTTGCCTTCAATAACTCCCATTTCTATCTCCCATGGGAATCTCCCGTATGGTGACTTAGGATTTCATCTCTTCCAGATCTTCCGACTTCACCCATTCCAAATCGCCCTTCTTCCACACATATGCCAGGCCGACAACCAATATGGCAATAAAGATAAGCCCTTCAACGTAGGCAAAAGTGCCCAGTTTCTTGAAGACTACAGCCCACGGCAAAAGAAAAACAATTTCTACATCGAAAATGATGAATATTAAAGCCAGAACGTAGAAGCGTATATTGAATCGAATCCATGCCTGTCCCTCAGGCAGTTCACCGCATTCATAAGGGATGTATTTATCGGCTCCGATATGGCCCTTTGCCTGTATGAGGCGCGAAAGGTAGAGAACGATTGACAGGAATATCAGGCCTATTACAAAAAACACCAGGACGCTTGAAAAGTTTGAGAGCATAGATCCGTCCGTCCTTTTGAATTAATCTACATTTTTAAACGTGCTACATTACCCATCCCCCGAAGAATTTTCAAGAACTTCTTTAGCCATCATTTTTTACCGGTATTGCAGGCTTAATCCTTTTCATCCTCGAGATGAGTAAAATCCTCAATAGGGTTTACCTATATCCTTTATTAAAGCGATCTTTTCTCTCTCGATACTGCGGGATAAATACTGCGGTTTATTCCATTTATGCAGCACATATATTCCGAATCTGCATAAGCTTCGCAGGAATTTCGGAAGATTTAAATAATACCACAATATTTTATGGAAACCAGTTTGCCTTGTCTTCGGGACGAAAGCGGGGTTTTTCTCCTAACTCCTTCGAATCCCGGCAATTACGGCCGAATTATACAGCCCTTGGCTTCAATTTCATGTATCTCTACGGGGCGAGCGGACAACAAGGCGTCGATGGCATCCTCGGCATAAGCCCTTCTATTCTTATCCCCTATACGTTTATCGTTATCTATGGCACCTCGATACTGCAGGCGGGCATCCCCGTCGATGATAAAGACGCTTGGGATGTGTGTTGCACCGAGCATGGTCGCCAGACTGCCGTCCTGATCGAGTATAACCGGGAAATTGATGTTAAGATTGTCCTTATTAGCCCGTATTGCAGCCGCGGTTTCACTGGTTCCGGTGGACACGCCGAGGACGACGACCCTGCTCTTGTCATACTCGTCCTGAAGAACATCCAGGCGATTCGTATAGCGTATAGCGGAAGGGCATTTATAGGACCAGAATACCAAAACCACGATTTTGCCGGAATAGGAGTTCAGGGTGTGCGTGTTCCCTGATTCATCCGGCAACTTGAAGTTACCGATCTTCGCGCCTATGTCGGCGGCCGGAATCGGTCGCACGAACAGCCCGAAAGCCAGACAAATAAATAAAAGAAAGGTTTCTCTTCGAAGCATAATATCGGCTCGCTATATCTAAAAGATGCCGTTGCATTAATTATTTCTTAAAATAAACTCAGATAAAATATTTTCTTTTTGTTCCCATCGGCATTCCATTTAGGGATTCCCTTCAAAATTTTCAACCAACTTTCAGATATTTTCACCGTTTCGGGTCTTCAGTCCATCCATTGAGTCCAGGATTGAAGCCTGTCCTTCATCGCCGACATAAATTGATCGGCGGTAGCCCCATCGATCAGACGGTGATCATAAGAGAGGGACAAACAGACCATCGGACGGATCGCAATAGCATCATCAATCACGATGGGGCGTTTTTCAATGCCCCCGATTCCCAAAATAGCTACCTGGGGCTGACTTATGATCGGTGTAGCGAACAGGGCGCCATAAATCCCAGGATTGGTTAGACTTATCGTTCCGTTCTGCACATCCTCCGGCTTCAGTCTTTTCGTCCTTGCCCTATCGGCCAGATCCGCGATTTTAAGCGCAATTCCGGTGAAACTTTTAAGATGCGCGTTTTTAATGACGGGAACAATCAGCCCGGTCTCCAGAGCCACGGCAATTCCCAGGTTAACGGGCTTTTTATATATTATTTCATCTCCGGAAATGGATGCGTTAAAAACCGGAAATTCCCGGACATTATCAACAAGCGCCTTGGCAAAAAACGGCGTATAGGTCAGAGGGATTCCCTCTCTCTTTTTAAACGCCTCTTGTTGACGTTGCCTCAACTGCACGATCGAGTGCAGATTTATCTCGAAAACCGTATGAACATGCGCGGAAGTTCGTTTGCTGAAAACCATATGATCGGCAATTGCTTTTCGCATAGGAGACATTGGAACGGTCTCCGTTTCCCCGACAAACCTCCCCATTGTTTCGAGACTCGAAGATGGCTTCTCCTGTTGGATCGTTTCCCGGATCCGAGCTTCCGATGAAGCCGGCTCGGAAGGAGCCGGTTGCCCGGACTGAACGCTTTCGGCGGCCGACAGGTCGTTCACATATTTTAATATGTCTTCTTTGGTAATCCTTCCCTCCAATCCGGTTCCCCGGATATCCCGCAGATCGATGTCATTTTCCCGTGCTATTTTGCGGACCAGCGGAGAGGTTCTTATGGCCTGGATCCTTATATCCGGGGCATTTATCCCGGACGTTTTCCGGTCTGAGGCGGAAACTTCGGGTTTATCCGCCGCCGGCTGAGCCCGTAACTCACCGCCGGTATCCTCTCCCGGTTTTTTTTCTTCCACAGGCTCCTCGGGCGGTTTTTCCGTTTGGGCTTCAGGGATTGAATCGGTTGGCTCCGACGATGTTCCTTCTTCTCCGGTATCCTTAATGATTGCCAGAACGGCGTCGACTTTAACCGTCTGCCCCTCAGGAACAAGGATTTCACTAAGTATCCCCGACGCCGGTGACGGAATTTCCGAATCCACCTTGTCTGTCGAAATCTCGAATAGAGGTTCGTCCCTTGTTACGGTGTCGCCCGCCTTCTTCAGCCATTTTGTGAGAGTGCCTTCGTAAACGGATTCTCCCATCTGGGGCATGGTCACATTAATTGTCATTGGGTTTCCGTCCTCCTGGATTCATCGAGCTTCAGCAGCGAAGCGTCTGCCTCTACCGGCCGTTTGCAGGGTCGGTTGAAACAATCATTCCCATACGGCTTTTTAAACCCGACACACCGCCGGCGCAATAAGCCCGTAAGCCTCCTGAATCAAAATGAGGATCAACGCGCCGGATCCTTGGTTTCTTCGAAACGATCGAGTTCAGACAACAGACCGCCTGTATCCATTTTTATCATAAGACGTTTAAAGACGCTCCCGAATTCTTGGATGTATTTTTCAGCCACGGTCTTGATATCCAACTTGCGGGCCAGTAGGTTCTGCATGGAGGTAACGCCTTTGTCTGTAATCCCGCACGGGATGATCAGATTGAAAAACGACAGGTCCGTGTTCACGTTCAGCGCGAATCCGTGGCGGGTGATCCATCGGCTGATATGAACCCCCATCGCGGCGACTTTGCCGTTTTCCGTCCATACTCCCGTATACCCTGGATTGCGGGTGCTTTCGATGCCGAATTCACGGAGAAGCCGTATCAGGGATTCTTCCAATCGTCTCATGTAATCGCGGACATCGCGCTCTCCTGTTCCAAGAGCCAGTATGGGATATCCTACGAGCTGTCCGGGGCCGTGGAAAGTGATGTCGCCTCCCCGGTCCGTTTCCCTGAGATCGATTCCCTTTTTATCCAGATAATCTTCGTCCACCAGCAGATTTTCTCTTTTCGCACTGCGCCCCAGAGTAATGACCGGCGTATGTTCCAGCAGCAATAGCACGTCTCTTTTGAAGCCGCGCTTTTTGAGCTCGCAGATTCTCGTCTGTAAAACAAGCGCCTGGGAGTATGGGAGGCATCCGCACCAGACGACAACGCATGCATTTATTTCCGCCACGATGCGATTAAATATGGATTGCGGCGCCGCTGTACAAAGCATGAGCCGCTTCCATGATTCCCTCCGAGATGGT
Source organism: uncultured Acidobacteriota bacterium (assembly GCA_964586015.1). Classification (GTDB taxonomy): domain Bacteria; phylum Acidobacteriota; class UBA6911; order UBA6911; family UBA6911; genus UBA6911. The sequence continues at coordinate 22,036 of CAZPHK010000007.1, forward strand.
GGGGTGTGGATGTATGAGATGAGACAGATCTGCCGCCGTCGCTTCCAGCCCTATTGCGGCTGCCGCTTCGGAGACCAGTTCGGTCACCTTGGGGCCTACCATGTGAACTCCCAGAATCTGGCGATACTGCTTTTCGCCGACAAGTTTCACGAACCCTTCATTCTCACCCGCGATCGTGGCTTTGCTGACGGCGGCGAAAGGGAATTTCGCCGTTACGACTTCCATTCCTCTTTCCCTGGCAGCTTCTTCCGTCAATCCTACGCTGGCGACTTCGGGACTGCAGTATGTGCAGTTCGGCACCAGGTCGTAATTAATGGGGCTTGCGCTTCCTCTTGCGATATGCTCCATGGCCAGCATGCCCTCGTGGGACGCTAGATGCGCCAGCGCCTGTGTCGGCACGACATCCCCGATCGCATAAATTCCGGGGGCGGTGGTCTGCATGTTATTGTCAATGGTGATAAATTCCCGGGACGTTTCTATCCTCAATTTTTCAAGACCCAGGTTTTCGGTAACAGGGCGTCTTCCTACGGCGATCAGCGCCTTTTCAGTAACTATTTCCTGAACAGCCCCGTCCGGAGTCGATACTTTGGCCTGTGCGTTTCCATCCTGGATCTGCATATCTTCAAGCTTTGCATTCAGCAGAACCTTGATCCGTTTTTTCACCAGCAGTTTCCGGATTTCTTCCGAAATCTCCTGGTCTTCCAGCGGAAGAAGGCGCGGCAGCATCTCGACGATGGTGACTTTCGCGCCGAATCTCGAGAAAATTGAGGCGAATTCAACGCCTACGGCCCCGCCCCCGACTATAAGCAGGGATTTTGGAACGGCTTCGATATCAAGAATTTCTTTACTCGTCAGAATTGTGCGTCCGTCGGCCTTAATACCGGGAAACATTTTGGCTTCCGATCCCGTCGCGATAATTATCTTGCGGGCCCGGACTTCCTGTACCTGCTCACCCTCAACCTGAACGACTCCGGGAGCGATCAGCCTCCCTCTTCCGCGAAAGGAATCGATTTTGTTTTTTCTCATCAAAAAATCGGTTCCCATCGAGAGCTTTTTAACCATCTTGTCCTTGCGGGCTTTGACCAGACTGTAATCCAGGCGGAGACCCTCGTATAGAATTCCGAATTCCTTTCCCTTCCCCGCTTTTTCGTAAAGCTCCGCATTCAGGAGGAGAGCTTTTGTCGGTACGCATCCCCAGTGCAGGCAAGTGCCTCCGAATTTTGTGTATTGTTCGATTATGGCGACTTTAAGTCCCAGCTGACTTCCCTTAATGGCCGCGACATATCCACCGGGGCCGCTCCCCAAAACCGCAACATCGTATTGACCGGAATCAGTGTTCAAGAAAACCTCGTCTCAGGAAAATATTTATACTCGGTTGAAAAGGTAAATAGTATCATCGGCTTAAAAACGGAGTCAAGACGGAGGGTAACCGGCGGGAGACGGATGACGGCAAGTGAATATATTTTTGAATCAGCAACGGGTAGTCACCATGCGTTTGTGTGTGTTAAGTTCTATTCATGGCGATAGATATTTACGAAAGAATCGTATCCCTCAGATCCCGTGGTATTCGGGCGGTTCTGGCGACGATAATCGCCCGAAATGGGGCCACTCCGCGCAAGCCCGCGGCCAAAATGCTGATTGACGAGGCAGGCGGTCTAATCGGAACTATCGGCGGCGGTTCCGTCGAGTCAAAGGTTATCGAAGAAGCCCAGGAAATTATCCGGTCCGGAAATCCCAAGATTCTCAGTTTCAACTTGTCCGGGAAGTCTCCTGAAGAGAACGCGCTCGTTTGTGGAGGAATTATGGAAGTCTACCTGGAGCCGATTATTCCGGAAACGATTCTTTATATTTTCGGCGCCGGACATGTCGGGAAGGCGCTGGCCGAGATTGCCCGGTTCGCCGGCTTCAACGTCGCGGTCATTGACGATCGTGAGGATTATGCAAATATCCGGCGCATTCCCCAGGCGCACGCGTTTTATGTGGACGAGTGGGAAAGGGTTTTGAGCAGGATTGAGGTAACCGACAATTCTTATATATTCATATCAACCCGGGAACATCATTTAGACGAATTGTGCCTTTGTTTCGCCCTGCAGTCTTCCGCAAAGTATATCGGCATGCTCGGAAGTCGAAAAAAAATCCGGTTATTGAAAGAATATGTTGAAAAACAAGGCATCGCCCCTGCCGAATTTCAACGCGTGTCGGTACCCGTTGGGTTCGACATTGGGGCGGAAACACCTGAAGAGATCGCCATAAGTATTGCGGCGGAATTGGTGGCTGCTCGAAAAAACAGGGATTTTGTTTCGATAAAAAATGCCGTTCATGAGGCCGCCAGGGATTATCCGACTCAACCCAGCAGCTGATCCATGCGGTACATCATTCCATCGCGTGTGTATGCCGCAAGCTCCACTATTCCGGTATCCATCCGAATAGCGTCTTCGGGACACGCTTCAACGCAGTAACCGCAAAAGACACATACACCTAAATCGATATCGAATACTTTCGGCGCTTTTTCGATATTCGGGTCCGGATGTTCCATTGCAACTATATGGATACAGTGCGCGGGGCAGACAGTCTCGCACATCATGCACGCAACGCAACGGGGAGTTCCGTCATTGCGCTTTACGAGACGATGGCGCGTTCTCAGCCTGTTCGCCAAGGGCTTTCGTTCTTCGGGATATTCGATTGTAACGGTATTCCCTTTGCCGATTTTAATTCCGACTCCACGCGCAACATGACGGGGAAAATTCACAAGGAAATGTCTGGCCGTAATGGCCATACCTCGTATTACCTCTGTGAGATAAAAACGTTCGAAGAAATTTAATGGACGCTGAGTCATATCTTTTATTCTTTAGTATTGGGCCCGTTGGGTTCAGGCGGTTTATTGTATGCCGGACTGAAGGCGCCCTTCCATGCGTTGCTTCATCAGATCGCTGTGACTTTTCTCCTGAAGGGCAAAATTCATAAAAATTCTTTTTCCGAGAGTATCGGTAAACTTTTCGGCGTATTTCTTAAAGAATTCAGAAGCGCTTCGATTCAGGTTTGTGGAAATTTCAATCGCGGCTTTTGAATCCAGCCGCATTTCTTCCTTTTTTTCATACTCGGAAAGGTCCGGAATCATTTTTTCAAGTTCTCTGGGATCAAAATGAAGAAAGACCGGAGCCTGATCCAGGCCTTTTTCCTGCTGCAGCAAATCGCTGAGCTGTGAATTCAGTTCTGCTATATGTTTTTCCTCTTCCGGGACCATACGTTCAAAAATTTCCTTCCCTCCTGGATCCGGAGTGGACTGCGCCGCACTTCTGTAAAATTCAAGACAACGGTGTTCCATGCTTAAGGCCATTTTGAGGGCGTCTCGGGCAAATATTTTTTCCGTATCGTGATTCGGATTATTCGGAACATTTCTGTTTTCACGGCAATCTTCACAGATTCCATAGGTCTGAAAACGGTGATAACTGGGGGTAAAGTTATATTTCTTAATAATTTCGTCCTGGATACCGTCGAGTTCGGGACAGATAAATTCAATCGCTTTATGGCATTTATCGCAGATTATATGATGGTGGTAAGGGTGTTGATAACGATGCTCGAATCGTGTTAATCCGTCTCCGAGTGTTATTTTTCTTGCAATGCCGCATTCTTCATCGGCCAGGGACAATAATGTGCGAAAAACAGTCACGACGCCTATTTTTTTATCCCGTTTTTTCACCAGAGCGTATACGTCTTCAACGCTGAGATGCCCTTCCGTTCTGAGGAAAGTTTCCAGTATTAAATCTTTCTGATAAGTCTTCTTTTTCCCTTTCCGGCGCAGAAAGTTATGAAAATGCTCTATTTCTTTTCCGAATTTTTTCATCGGCATTGTTTATTCCCCCCCGCCGGGAGACGGAGTTTTATCATATCATTTACCACGCGAATGACGTTCAATAAAGCAGAGCTATTCGGAAGCCTTATTTTTACTCAATCCTGGTCAGAATTTCGGGACCATTCTCGGTGACGGCGACAGTATGTTCAAAATGAGCCGAAGGCTTTCCGTCAACTGTGATTACGGTCCATCCATCCGATAATATCCTGACCTTGTCCGCTCCGGCATTGACCATCGGCTCGATAGCCAGAACCAGTCCGGGGCGAAGCATGATACCGCGCCCGTTGGTAACATAATTGAGCACCATCGGGTCCTCGTGAAGATGTCGCCCGATTCCGTGGCCTCCGAACTCTTTTACCAGCGAAAAACCGTTGGACTCTGCATGGTTTTGTATGGCGCGTGAAAGATCCGACAGATGGTTTTCCGGAACCATTTGATCAATCCCCAAATAGAGACATTCTTCGGTCGTCTTCAGGAGTTTGTTATTCTGTGCGGTGATATTACCGATCGGAACCGTAATAGCGGCGTCGCCATAGAATCCTTTGTAATGAACGCCGTAATCCATTGAAACTATATCCCCGTCCTTCAGAACGCAATCCCCCGGGATTCCGTGTACGACCTGCTGATTGATCGAAGCGCACAGGGCGCACGGAAATCCTCTGTATCCTTTGAATGCCGGGGTAGCGCCGTACTTTTCAGGGATTTTCTCAGCGTAAACATCCAGTTCCTTCGTCGTAACGCCGGAACGGCAGATATCGCGCAGCCCTTTCAAGACCTCGGCGACGATCCGGCTGGCATCCCGCATTATTTCTATTTCACGCTTTGATTTAAGGGTAATCATAAACTAATTCGCAGCAACCGCTCGTCAGGCATCCTGCAGATGCCTCAATCGCCCGCCGGTCAGCGATCCAGCTCTCCCGCAATCATGTTAATGGATCCGAATGTGGCGACTATGTCCGCGACCATATAGCCCTCAAGCATGGTGTGGAGGCCGGCCATGGCAAAGAAACAGGGCGGCCGGACCCGTACCCGATAAGGCTGGTCCCTGCCGTCGCTTACAACATAAAATCCCAGTTCTCCATTTGGGGCTTCAACCGGAAAGTAAGTATCTCCCTTTTCGGGTTGTATGCCGTGCGAATTCATGATGAGCTTGAAATGGTTCATCAATCCTTCGATATTTCCGTACGTATCCCCTTTGTTCGGCAGTGTCACCCGTTTGTCGTCGGGCATGACTCTTTTGTAAAACGGCCTTTCCATCCCTTCCAGTGTCGGATCCGCCCTGGTAATTACATCAACGAAACCGGCAGTGTGCCCGAGCTTGGCCTCATCGACCAGTTCGGCCGCCGGCAGGACTCTCCCCTCGGAATCTACATTGATCGAACCGCCGGGGATGTCCTTCATGGCCTGTCGGATGATGCGAATGCTCTGTCTCATCTCTTCCATGCGCACCAGATAGCGGTCGTAATTGTCGCCACGCTCTCCGAGAGGCACGTCAAAATCGATTCGATCATAAACCCAGTACGGAAACGCTTTACGCACGTCGTAGTTAATGCCTGCACTACGTCCCAGCGGACCGTTTATCGCGTAACTAACGGCGTTTTCCCGGGTCAGCACCCCGATATTCCTGGTTCTGTCGACAAATATCCTGTTCCGGGTCAGAAGCTTGTCGACTTCGTATATTTCCTTTTCGCATTTAACCAGAGCCGTTTCCAGTTTGTTTTTGATATCCTGAGGCAGGTCGCTTTTAACGCCTCCGATGCGGCCGTAGCTTACTGTAAGACGCGCCCCCGTGACCTCTTCAACGATATCGTACAGATATTCGCGCGCTTTCATCAGGTAAAGAAAAGCCGTCATTGCCCCCAGTTCCATCGCCGAGGCCGCGATACATGTCAGATGGTCCGTAATGCGCGATACTTCGCTCATGATCACGCGGATGTACTTGCAGCGCTCGGTGATTTCCATTCCGAGAAGTTTTTCTACAGCACCGCAATAGCCGAAATTGTTGATCAGGGGCGAAACGTAGTTCAGCCGGTCCGTATAGGGCACCGACTGGTTCCAGCCTGAGTTTTCACAGCTTTTTTCGAAAGCCCGGTGCAGGTATCCTATCTCGGCTTCGACTTTTACAACTGTTTCCCCTTCAAGTTCAGTTATCAGGCGTATTACGCCATGCATGGCCGGGTGCGAAGGGCCAACATTCAGCAGCATATTTTTAACCGCAGCGGTCATAATTCCCTCAGTGGGTGTCTTTGGTTCTGTATTTTTGTCTGGAGTTTCATAAGGCCGTCGAGCACCGCTTCAGGCCTTGGAGGGCAACCGGGTATGTACACATCGACGGGGAGGATCGTGTCGATTCCCTGTACGGTTGCGTAGTTGTCGTAAAAACCTCCGGTACAGGTGCAGACACCGAACGCCACGACCCATTTCGGTTCGCACATCTGGTCGTACACACGGCGAAGGATGGGAGAGATTTTATGGCTGATCGTGCCCACTACAAGAAGCACATCGGCCTGTCGCGGTGAAAAACGAGGCAATCCTGCACCGAAACGATCCATATCAAAATGTCCGGATGCGGCCGACATGTATTCCATTCCGCAGCAGGCCGTTACGAAAGGATATACGAAGATGGAGTATTTGCGCGCCCAGCCAACGGCGCTCTCCAGTTTGGATGTGATGAAACCGGGTCCATCACCGGAACTTATTTCCATGGTATTTCCCCACTTTGCGGGATCATGCCCGGACCGTTAAATGATTTTTGGCATTGCCGGCAAACAGCCGGGACGGCTGCGGCGTTCGCCTCGCAATGTATTTCCATTCGTCGGATCGTTCAACTGCATTGGAGGAAGAACGCATCCAATTTTTGTCCAGCCCTTCAGGTTACCTTTCGGGCTTCTTTACTATAGCCAAATTGAAGTCACTCCGTACAGAAGAAACTATAATTGCCGCAGCCCGACCCAAACGGCAGGTTTCCCAGGGTTCGCGGGGAGACCTGCGGCAGCTTCAAGGTTCTTCCACCTCAATTTCAACGTAATTAATCTGTCCCCGAAGACTTGCGGGGCGCTTCCGTATCTTCACTCTTACGCGACTCACGGGGAAAGACTGCAAGGTATTTCGCACTATTCTGTAGGCAAGTGTTTCCACGAGAGAATACTCGCCCGTCGCTGCGATCTTCCGTGTATCGGCCAACAGGCGGCTGTAATCCACGGAGCTCTCCAGGGAATCCCGTGAAGCAGCGCCTTCAAAATTATCCCAGACTGTCAGATCCGCCTCGCATTCCTGGGGATTGGAGCGTTCCTGAGGCGTAGCACCGATCCTTGGATACATCCTGATACCGGCAAGTGTAATGGAATCGTCCCGTTTTTTTCTTTTCAAGGCTGTTTATCCGGCGTCTGCCGTCCTTTTTGGCGACAAGGCCCATTTCTCCTGAGAAATGCGTCGGCATTGACGGGTTCCGGTCTTCCATGTTTCAGGCTTCGAAAGTTTCGCCGCATCCGCAGGAGGATTGGCTGTTCGGGTTTTCGAATTTAAAGCCTGATCCGTTGTCGCTTTCTATGTAATCAATTACGGTTCCGTTTAAATAAAGAAGCGATTGCCTGTCGATGAAGAGCTTCAAACCGCTCATGTCGAAAATTTCGTCGCTTTCTTCCGATTCGTTTTCCAGTGTCATCCGATACTGAAATCCGGAGCATCCGGCGCTTGCGACTTTGATCCTCAGGCCGTTGTTTTCCTCCTGGCCCGCGAGGATCGATTTGACTTTATCGATTGCAACCGGCGTCAATGTAATCATTTTCTCTCCTTAACGCGAATTATTGCAATGTATTCAGCGAAGTTATGAAAATCATGTCCAAAAGTCAAGATCCGGTCCCGGCAACGGTGTGGCGGTCGTACGGCATTCCGGATCCAAATACCGGCGGACAACGGGAAACACACCCGTTTGATGGGGTGGATGCCTGTGTGGAAACCGTCCGTTGTTTTTCTGGGTTCGCGAGCTTTTTATCCGGAACCGTGCAGTGCGTTATTCACTATTCGCGGGATTTCCTTATTCATGTTCCGGAACAATTCTTCGACAATGCCGGGATTATGAAACGCCGAACGTGCAATCTCTTTGGCTGCCAGCGTTCTTACTATTGCATTTGAATCATCCAGGCGCTCGATCAGATCCCCAATCACATCCTGCAGACGCGTCGGAAACAGTTCGCAGAGTTTCCCCGTCGTATGGACGAGATGCCAGCGAACATAAGCGGATTCATCCATTAAAGCCTCCCTGAGCCGGGGAATGAAGCGCAGCAATCTCGTCGGGTGCAACGATGCCAGCTGTGCCAGGGCCGCGGCGGCTCGGCCCCGTATAAGACGATCCCGGTCCTCCAGCATATCGAACAGCTCTTCCTGCCTTCGGGGAAAATCGGAAACAACCTTGACGGCATCCGAAGTCCTCAGTCTGGAAAGCGGGATACACGTTTTTTTTCTTTTTCGAACTAATTGGGGTCCGGCGTTCCGCCCTGTCATCTTTTTCATTTTAGAACTGCAAGATGGTCGCGATATCGAGATCGAATCGCAATAAAATGCCGGTGTTCGATCCGGAGTTCATCCGCTATCTGGCTGATCTCGTTATCTTCAATAGTGGATATGGAATCTTGCGATGCGGCAATCGAAAAGAGACAGTCCAAAAGAGCCAGGCGTTCCTCGAGACTCGCCATTTCCCTGAATTCCCGGGCGACCAGATAGTCTTCCGTGCCGCCGAACAGCAGGTTCTGTGTTTTCGCCATTTGTACAACTATTACAGCCTGCTCTTCCGGCAATCCTCCTTTTTCCATAATGATTTTTTCCATCATGGAGGTCTCTTCCCTGCTGATTTCAAGGTCCGCACACGCGGTGCGTCCCAGCAAATACGCGAAGCAGGCAATGAATTTCGCGTGATTTGCGTCGAGCTTATCGAGTTCCCGGGCTATCTTTCGGACGGTTTCCGTAGAGGAAGGTGCTTCCGGGCTCTTTGCCAGGTTTTGTTTTACAAGACGTAGAATCGACATCGGATGCATGATGACACAATGTATCCGTGTATCCAATAGCGGATCGAGCGGAATTACGACATTATGGGCAGTTCCATTCGTCTTCCGCTTATGAAAGGGCCGCGGTTTCCGCTTGGAAGGATTGTGTTGATTGCGGTGAAAGACTGTGAAAGCTGTCGGGCGGTCAATCCACGAGCTCCTTCCAGCACGCTGCCTCTGAAATCGGTAGACATCGTGTTTGCTTCGGAAAAGAGGGAATTCTGAAGGACGGTCCCCGAAAAATCCGCGGAATTCAGGTTGGACTCCCGTAGATCACATCCCGGCATTTCTGCATGGCAAAACAGATTCTGACATAAATTCGCGAGACCGAATTTGGCCGAATTCAGCTTGGCACCGCGAAAATCACAGTCAATCGCCTGAATGGAGGAGAGATTGGCGTCAATAAGTTTTGCTGCGGTAAACCGGACCGATTGGAGGCGCGCTCTTAGGAAATTTGAGTTCTCTAAATCCGCGTCGACGAAAATGCATTTTGTAAGAATCGAGTGGTTGAAGTAGGCGGCATTCAGGTTGGCATTGAAGAAATCGCATGACTTCATATGTACTTCATACAGCCTGGTATCTCTCATATTGGCGTAGCGGAACTGGACCTGCGTCGCCTTGGCTTGTGAGAAGTTCGATTCCGCCAGCAGACTTCGCTGGAAATTATTATCGGTCAAATCGGTGGAGCTGAAGTCCGACTTAAAAAGTACGGCATTTTGAAAATCGCACCCGCGTATTTCCGATTCGGTAAAATCAGTGCCCGACAGATTCGCATCCAGAAAGTTAACGCCTACAAGTATTGCACGCCGTAAATCGGCATTCTGCAGATCGATATCCGAAAGGGTCGCTCCGCGTATATACGCCTGTTCTCCACCGTTTCCCTGCAGCCATTTGGAGTGCAGCCTGAGAATTTCACGCAGAGGTTTGCCGTGAATCGAAAATTTCACAAATGGAATTTTTGGCTCAGACATAGACGTTTCGCAGAATGCCTCGATGCATTCGTATGTTTTCTTTTCTCGTTATACTATCGGCCGAATAACGCAAAACTTTATCGTCCGAAGGATAAGCCGATGGCTCATTCCATCGTTCGATACCGGCCCTCAGGGAACGTATTCAGCCGGAAGTACTGTTGTGTTTCCTTATTGCCGCATTAATGTAATAATTTCATCACTGAATGATTTATTTGGTTATGCGGCTCAGAATCGGTCTTCCCGCGATTGAGTCTTCGGGAAGCATTGAAGAAGCAGGTCTTTTAAATTCGCGCATACTGATTCTGCCACATAAATAATATTACCGAGAGAGCATTCTATGCATTCCGATCAGACGAATCCGGGAAAAAACGCTGAGATAAAGCAAGGCAATATCGAACAGGGAAAGAAGCCGTCGGACGGTTCTTCCGAAAGGTCCTACACAGTGGAACCGATTCGCGGCGGCAACATGCGTGTCGTTGAAAATATGGAGGCAAGCATTGCCGTTCCAACCGCTACCTCCTATCGCACGATACCCGTAAAACTCCTGGAGGAAAACCGCAGAATCATCAATGAGTATCGGGATGCGGAAGGCAAAAGCCGCGTCTCTTTCACCCATCTCATTTCCTGGGCAATCGTATGCGCGCTTAAACATCATCCCGGGATCAATGCTTCCTTCGATCTCATAGACGGCTCCCCGCATCGCCTTCTCAAAAACGGCATCAATCTTGGTATCGCTGTCGACAGGGTGCGCAAGGACGGATCCCGTACCTTGCTTGTGCCCAATATCAAGGACGTCGAAACTCTTAATTTCAGAGGATTGCTGCAGGCGTACAACGAAATTATCGAACGAGTCAGGAAAGGCGCTTTTACGCCTTCGGATTTTCAGGATACCACGGTTACATTGACAAATCCCGGAACCGTCGGAACCTTTTCCTCCGTTCCGCGTCTGGTTCGGGGTCAGGGAGCCGTTATTGCAACCGGAAGCATCGGATATCCTTCCGAGTATCATGCCTGGTCCTCCGAAGCTCTGTCCAGCCTCGGACTGAGCAAGGTAATGAACATCAGCTGCACCTACGACCACCGGATTATACAAGGAGCCGAGTCCGGCGAATTCCTCGGCAGGGTGAAGGAGCTGCTGATGGGGGAGAATTCATTTTACGAAGAGATTTTTGACGTTCTTCTCATCCCTGCGGTTCCCATACAATGGTCGCATGACCACCATCCTTCACTTCTCGGCACCGGACAGATGCACAACGATCTGGACAAGCAGGCAGGGGTGCTTCGCCTGATCAACCGTTACAGGGTTCGAGGCCATATGATCGCGCAGCTGGATCCTCTCAACAATTCTCCCCTGTACCACCCGGAACTCGATCCGGCCACATTCGGCTTAACCATGTGGGATCTGGACAGAGAATTTTCCACCGGTGACCTCGCCGGACTTCCCAGGTCTACGCTAAGACGGATACTGGAGGTTTTGCGTACCGTGTACTGCAAGAAAATCGGGATTGAATTTCGCCACATTCAGGATCCTGAAGACAAGGACTGGATCCAGCAACATATCGAACCCGAAGACACCAGGCAGCCTCTCAGTCCTGAGCATCGCCTGAGAGTGCTGCAGAGCCTCGTATCGGCGGAAATGTTTGAAAAATTCCTCCATTTGAAATTTGTCGGGCACAAACGCTTCAGTCTTGAAGGAGCCGAAACGGTGATCCCCGTGCTCGACACAATCCTTTCCAGGCTGGCCGATTTTCGTGTCAAGGAGGCCGTCCTGGGAATGGCGCACCGCGGCCGTTTAAATGTGCTGGCGAACATAATCGGAACGCCTGTAGCGAAGATACTCTCGGAGTTTGAAGAAAATTTCGATCCTTACGCGATTCAGGGATCCGGTGATGTCAAGTATCACCTGGGTTCCTCGGGTATATACCGTTCCTCTTCAGGAAGCGAGATTTTCGTGTCTCTCGCTCCGAATCCGAGCCATCTCGAATGGGTGAACCCGGTAGTAGAGGGGATTGTGCGATCAAAACAGGACAGAAGCGACGATATCAACCGAGAACGCATCGTTCCAATACTTATACACGGAGACGCGGCCTTTGCCGGACAGGGCGTCACATACGAAACGCTGAATCTTTCTCAACTTTACGGCTATAAGACGGGCGGCACGATACATTTGATTATCAATAACCAGATCGGCTTTACGGCGCCGTCCAGGGAAATAAGGTCCTCTCCCTATGCAACGGACCTTGCACGGGGCGTCCAGGCACCCATTTTTCATGTCAACGGGGACGATCCCGACTCGGCTGCGCGTGTGGCCCGTTTATCGGTTGAATACCGGCAGCAATTTAAAAGGGACGTCGTAATTGATATTTACTGTTACAGGCGTCACGGGCATAACGAAACGGACGAACCGAGTTTTACCCAGCCGCTTCTGTACAAGATGATTCGCGAAAAGCCTTCGGTTTTGACGCTTTATTCGGACCGGCTTGTTCGCGAAGGAGCGGCCACCGAGGATCTGATTGAGAAGATGCGCACCCGGACTCAGGAAAAACTGGAATCCGCTTTCCGCGAAAGCGTGGAAGGAAAACAGACTTTCAGTCCCGATATTCCTCTTGCCGTCTCCGAAGAAGAACTCAGCGAATATCAGCCGACTGAAGAAACCAGAGTCGGACTGGACCTGCTGCGGATCATCTCGCGCGGACTGTCTTCTGTTCCCGATAATTTTCACGTGCATCCGAAACTCGTCCCGTTTCTGCAAAAGCGCCGGGAGCTTGTTGAAGGTGAGCCCGATATAGACTGGAGCTTTGCGGAGGCGCTGGCATTCGGCACTCTTCTGTACGAGGGAACTCCCGTCAGGCTGAGCGGTCAGGACAGCGCCCGCGGTACATTCAGCCAGAGGCACGCGGTTCTGACGGATTTCGAATCAGGCGCAGAATATATCCCCCTTCAGAATATAAGCAGAGACCAGGCGTCTTTCGAAGTTTATGACAGCCTGCTTTCCGAAGCCGCCGTACTGGGATTCGAATTCGGCTACAGTGCGTCCAATCCTCTTTCGTTGGTTTTATGGGAAGCCCAGTTCGGCGACTTTGCCAACGGGGCGCAGGTGATAATCGACAATTTCATTTCCAGTTCTGAATCGAAATGGCAGCAGCCCTGTGATCTGGTGCTTCTGCTTCCGCATGGATTTGAGGGACAGGGCCCGGAACATTCCAGCGCGCGATTGGAACGTTTTCTCGGCCTATGCGCCGAAGACAACATGCGTGTATGTTTCCCCACAACTCCGGCCCAATACTTTCATTTGTTGCGCCGTCAGATGAGAGATGCGAAACAGATCCCCCTGGTAGTGCTGACGCCCAAGAGTATTCTCCGCCATCCGAAATCCCTATCGCGCCCCGGGGAACTTGCTGAAGGGCAATTCGAATTGGTTCTGGACGACCCGAATGTTGTGGAAAAGGCCGGTATCGGGCGCGTTTTGTTGTGTTCCGGGAAGGTATATTACGACCTGCTCGCCGAAAGGGAAAAGCGGAATGAATCCCGTGTCGCCATTGTGCGGGTGGAACAGCTCTATCCCTTTCCGGAGTGGAATCTCTCAAAAACCGTATCCGGTTACAGCCATGTCGGGGAAATATTCTGGGTCCAGGAGGAGCCACAGAACATGGGTGCGTGGAATTTTATAAAGCGCCATATTGAACACAGCATTTCGATAGGCCGTTCTCTTCGCTGCATCGGCCGGCCTGAAAGCTCCAGTCCTGCAGCCGGCACTCATAAGACACACCTGAAGGAACAGGCAAAAATACTGCGCGAGGCATTCGAATAAACAGTCGGCAGTCTGCAGTCGGCAGAATTCAGGAGGAGGGAAATTGAAGATCGGTATTACATGCTATCCGACGTATGGAGGAAGCGGGATCGTCGCAACAGAAACGGGAAAAGAGCTTGCCGACAGGGGACACGAAATTCACTTCATCAGTTATGCCCCCCCGCTGCGTCTCACCGGAGCTCTGGCCAACATCCAATATCACGAAGTGGAGGTTTCCAAGTACCCTCTATTCGACCATCCCCCCTATACCCTGGCGCTTGCCACCAAAATGGCGGAAATTGCCGATACTAAAGGTTTGGACCTTCTTCATTGCCACTATGCAATACCGCATTCGGTCAGCGCTTTCCTGGCAAAATCAATGTTGACGCCCCGCAGGCTCCCAGTCGTGACAACACTTCACGGCACCGATATTACTCTGGTCGGCTCCGATCCTTCCTATCTGCCGATCACGCGATTTTCCATCGACCAGTCGGACGGCGTAACAGCCGTATCGGATTTCTTAAAACAGGAAACCATCCGGGTCCTTGGGGCAAAGAAGGAAATCGAAGTCATATACAATTTCGTGAATTGCGAAAAATACAGGCCTTTGACGGATCATCCGCTGAAAGAGTGCCTTGCCCCCAATAATGAGAAAATTCTTGTCCACGTATCCAATTTCAGACCCGTAAAACGCCCCGCCGATGTCGTGGAAATTTTTGTCCGTGTACTGAAGGAAATCCCCTCGGTTCTTCTCATGGTTGGAGATGGGCCCGAACGCGGAAATACCGAGCGGCTCGTTAGAAATTACGGAATAGAAAACCATGTCCACTTTTCCGGCAAACAGGACAATATCGAAGAATTCATCGGAATATCCGATCTTCTTCTGCTGCCGAGTGAAACGGAATCCTTCGGGCTTGTCGCGCTGGAAGCGATGGCCTGCGAGGTGCCGGTCATCGCTTCCAACGTCGGAGGCATACCGGAAGTCGTTAGAGACGGACTGGACGGTTTTCTGTCGGAAATCGGAAATATCAACCAAATGAGCGGCTTTGCCCTTACTATATTGGGAGATGATGCTCTACGCCGGCAAATGGGAAAATCGGCGCGGGAAACCGCCGGGGAGCGCTTCTGCTCTACAAAAATAATACCGGCATATGAGGCGTTTTACCGCAAGGTTCTCGATCCCGGATGCTGACACGCCTAATCCGCTTCTACCCCGGAGAAATCAGCCTCCGGCTTTTAAGGCGTTATACGAGAAAAACGGGTTGAAGGCTATCGAAGCCTGATTTGTACGCCTTCGTTCAAAGTAAACTGAAACTGTTGTTCCGGATTATACTGCAGTTCCTTGCCCCGGGTCGCCGCTACTGTGGCCCCTCCGGCACCAGCGCCTACAGCGGCGCCTATTGCAGCGCCCTTGCCTCCGCCCGCTATGGCGCCTATTGCCGCGCCGATGCCGGAAGCAACTCCCACCTTTGTAGCATCCTCCGACTTTGTCGCTTCAGCTTCGAAAGACAGGATTTCCGTCTGCAAAGGATAGGTACGACCGTCTACCTGCATGCTGACTAACTGCAGGGACATTGCCGCGCGCCCTTTTACCCTGCCCGACCGCTCCACGTATGTCAGCTTTCCTTCGACAATGCTTCCTCTAGGCACAACAACTCTGTTTCCTGAGAGAAGATCCTCATCGACGACGGCTCGAAAAGTATCGCCGGTCTTGTTGACGGCAGTATCCAGCGAATCCTGTAAACGAACCGGGATTACAGTTCCGGCGCCTAAAGTGGCATACCTCGGTTGCGGCGGTGCGGGTGGCGCTTCCTGTCCGGTTTTTCCCTGGGTTCCCTTCGTATTCCCGGATTCATCCGTGGCGGCATTTTCCTGATTCATATCGCCGCACGCGACGGTTAAAAGCAGTATCAGCCCCAAAATTAAATAGTATATGCGCGACATAACTCTTCTCCTTTTCACTTTTCGGACGCACCCGGCATCCAGTGGATCAAACTGCATTTCACCTTTTTAAAGACAGGATGACAGTGGTGTTGTCGGGAACTCATCGGAATACATAACCACGCCGTTACATTTGACATCGACCGTTTCACATTTTCCCGATAACCGGCCACTTTCACTACGGACATATTTCTTGAGAGTAGCACTTCCCGACCTATTAGAAAAGCAGGCATTATGAAGAAATAATCCTGTATTGCGGGTTCGGCGGCTTTGCTTCAACCCGGTGTTCCATTCCGTCCGAGGCCCTGGATTATCCGAATGTAAGGCTTTACGACGGGTCTTTTCGGGAATGGGAAAAGGATCCCGAAGCGCCTGTCTCAATATTCCAATGGAACGCGACGCAGCAGACGCATTCGTTCACGTCTCCGCGGCAGAAGTCTTTTGAGAAATGAGAACTAGGCCCGAAGTCTGATGGTTTGCTTTGTTGCGCCTGATCAGTCGTTTTCCCCCGAGGTTTTCACGAAAAACATTCCTTCATGACGGTCGGACGTTCCTTGCAACACTAGACTGGCCGGATTTTATTTCACGGCTGGGCCAAAATATCTCCATCTTGTTTGGAGCGCCTCTTGGATTTGCAGCGGGACCGAAACAGACAAAATCGGGCAATTTTCCTGCAAAAAGCACATAGGCGCTTTCGCTAATGGAAACCGTATTTGAAGCCCCGAACCAATAAACCTCATTATTTTCATAATGTCCCGTTCCGGTTACTTCGCCGAACCGCACATTTGAGAGTTCTCCACCGCCTGAATTTCCCTGTCCCCAACGGATCGGCTGGCATGATTTGGGTATGGCAAATCGCCAATCCTCTATAGTTTCTCCCCTGGAGCAGACTTCAATGGCCGTTAAGGAGGGATTCCCTCCGTAGCATGGATGCATTTTCCAAATGAAGCGCGATTCTTTCCGCAATCGAGGCTTCGGCTCGGATGATTTATTCCTGTTGAATATTTCACGGACCTGCATATTCCATTCAGGATTACCCAGCGATATGCAGGGCAATATACGAAGCCGCACCGGAACGTGATTGGATGCAATTCCATACATAAGCCCGGCAATCGGAAAGCGGGGGCCCATATGTAAAATGGTCTGGTCGATAGCGGAGGTTAACTCATCGGTAAATTCCCGGCGCATAATGCATTGATGTGTGAGCACATATAACCAGCCGTCAAAACCGATGCTCTGCAGTCTTTGCACAATTCGCTGCGACAGGTGCGTGTCCTGCATAATTTTTATGGAATTGTAAACGGTTTCGAAATTTTTCGATTCCAGCTGCTTAGCCAAATAACCGAAATCCCTCTCCTCCCGTTCTATCCATGGATAACTGATCCACAATCTGGGGTTTTCCGCACTGTTTTTTTCCACCACTGGGCTGCTCCGTGAAATGTTTATGTGTGAACAGGATCATAGCGCTATGGGAATGAAATGCGGTGACGGTAATCACAGGAGCCGCGAATTGTGCTTTTCGCCTTTCATGGGGTCTCCGGCAGCCGGGCGGATTTATCTTTATTAGGGGCTAAAGACTGCAAAACGCATCGCCCCTCTGAAACGACGAAAGATGTTCTGTAGTTTACACTTATAGCAGGGGTGTTTTAGTGCTAGTACAAGCAGGTCGGCTAACCTGCATTTCTCAAAAATTTTCGCAGTGAGAAATGCAGGTTAACGGTCTCGATAATTCAAAAATCCGGGAATCTTCTCTGTTTTACCGGGCCTTACAGTTTCAGCATGGATATTTTCAAAAAGCCTTCCGTATCGCGCAACTGAGTAAGGATGTCTTCGCCGACTTCTCCGTCCACGCTTACGAATGAAACGGCCTTTTCCCCTCTTCTGTTTCTGCTCCACTGCATCGCAGCAATATTGATGTCCTTGGATCCGAGCAGAGTGCCGATTTTACCGATTATTCCGGGCCTGTCGATGTTTTGAATCGCGATAACAAAAGGAGAAGGTTCAAAATCCAGTTTATAACCGAAGAAATCAACGATCCTTAATTCTTCTTTTGCAAATACGGTGCCCGAGACCGACAATTCTCTTGTTTTTGTAAAAAACTTCACCGTTATCAGATTTGTGTATTTATCGAGATGGGAACTTCGGCTCTCGATCAGTTCAATTCCCATTCTTTCGGCAACAAGTTCCGCGTTTACATAATTTACTTTTTCCTCGATTATCGGGCCCAGAAATCCTTTCAAAACGGAAAGAGAAACCACTCTCGTTTCCTTTTCTACCAGGTCTCCGGAGAAAACGACCTCGAGTTTCTCAACCCTTTCTTTCTCCGCCTGGTAATAGATTTTCCCCAGCATTTCCGCAAGGTCGATGTACGGCTTGAGCTGTATCAGGTCCCCACCCTTCAACGGGGGCATATTGACTGCGGACACCATTTCTCCGTTTAATGCGTCGGCGACTAATTTTGTAATGGCGGTTCCGACGTTAAAGTTCGCTTCCCGTGTGGATGCCCCTAAGTGTGGGGTGATAACAACATCGTCCAACTCAAGCAGCGGATTTTTGAAGGTCTGTTTCTCTGGAGGCATGTCATATCCGGGCTCCGGATCCAGTACATCGATAGCGGCGCCGGCAACATGGCCGTTTTTTATGGCTTCATAAAGAGCCTTTTCGTTGATCAAGCCGCCTCTCGCCGCATTGACGATACGAACCCCTTTTTTACAGATTTTCATCTGTTCTTCGCCCACCATCCCGTAGGTTTCCGCTGTTTTTGGAGTATGAATTGTTATCAGGTCCGACCGTTTCAGCAGCTCTTCAAGGGTTTCACACTTTTCTACGCCGTTGCGGGTAAACTTTTCGTCCGTTATATAGGGATCGTAGGCGATGGCTTTCATATTTGCGCCTATCAGTTTCCTGGCTACGATCGACCCGATCCTGCCGAGCCCGATGATACCGACGATTTTCCCGTCCAACTCGTTGCCGATAAAACGGTTTCTTCTGAAGTCCAGATTTTTTACGGCGGCATGGACCTTTGGGATGTTGCGGAACAGGCAGTAGGCAAGGCCTATGGCAAGTTCGGCGGCTGCCATGGTGTTGCTTTCAGGCGTATTTACGACAATGATCCCTTTTTGGGTGCAAAAGGGCACGTCGATATTGTCAATGCCGTTTCCCGCTCTGCCTACAACCTTCAGCCTGGAGCCGGCCTCAAGCAATTCCTGATTGACCTTCGTTACGCTTCGGACAATAATAGCGTCGTAGTTTCCTATGGCGCCAAGAAGTTCATCGCGTGCTATTCCGTATTTGACATCAACTTCAAATCCGTTATTCCGAAGAAAATCAATGCCTTCCTCGGCAATTCTCTCCGTGACAATAATTCTCATTGTTTACTTTCCTTTGATGTTTTATTAAAAAAGCCCTGTATTTATATCGCGGCCATAGGGGAAGGAGCAAGAGAGAATTGCCATTCCCGGCTTTCACTTTGGATTGAACTCCCATAAAATATCCACCAGCTATTATGTGAATTCGTTGGTTTTCAGGAAAAATGCAATATGGAATCGTAACGAATTTTCTTATACGAAAGGTTTGAGAGGTTTTATTGGTGCCTTCGAAAATTGCGAACACTTCAGACAAGTCGGCAATCGAACTTTCGGCCCGTATTATCCGCAAAGGGGGACTTGTAGCCTTCCCGACCGAAACGGTTTACGGACTGGGCGCGGACGCGGAAAATCCGCTGTCCGTCGCCAGAATATTTGAGGTCAAGGGCAGGCCGAGGATCGATCCGATAATCGTACATGTATCGGATATCGATATGGCTGAAAAATATGGTGAATTCCCGCATGCGGCTTACCGCATCATGGAGCGCTTCTGGCCCGGCCCACTTACGCTGGTTGTACCTAAAAAATCTCCCGTTCCTTCGATTGTCACCGCAGGCCTGGATACCGTGGCCATCAGAATTCCGGCGCACCCTGTGGCCCTGGATTTGATACGGACCTCCGGATGCGCAATTGCGGCTCCCAGCGCGAACAAGTTCGGTTATGTCAGTCCGACGGAAGCCCAGCATGTTCTCGATCAGCTTTCCGGCAGCGTGGACATGATTCTGGACGGCGGCCCCTGCGCTATCGGGCTGGAATCCACGATCCTAGCTTTCTCCGGTAACATTCCATGCATTCTCAGACCCGGCGGTACGCCCGTTGAGGATCTTTCCGCCGTACTGCAAATCACGGACATGAGGAACGCGGCCACAAAGCGTCCCCTGGCCCCGGGTCAAATGGAGCGCCATTATGCGACTCTGACTCCTTTGGTTATTGCGGAAGAAGGTTATGAGGATATAAAGCCGACTGAAAAGCTGGGCCTTATCAGTTACCGGCCCGTCGATCGTCGCGACCGATACGAAACAGTCGAGATATTGTCGGAGACCGGGGACATGCGGGAAGCCGCGGCCAATCTTTTTCGTTCGCTCCGCAGGCTTGATGCAATGAGACTGGACAGAATCGTCGCCCGTCCGGTTCCGGAAAAAGGATTGGGAATTGCCATCATGGACCGGCTTCGACGCTGCTCCGCCGGAAGAAAAGTTCCTGATTTTTAATTCTGTAAGAATTCCTGTGTCCCTATG
The DNA here is from genome assembly GCA_964586015.1 of uncultured Acidobacteriota bacterium. GTDB lineage: Bacteria > Acidobacteriota > UBA6911 > UBA6911 > UBA6911 > UBA6911. Next base: position 42,236 of record CAZPHK010000007.1, read on the forward strand.
TTAAATTGGCTGAAATAATGCCGGGCTGCGATGAAATCATACAGGATCGAAACTAATTTAAAAAAAGGACATAAAAAAACAATGGCCGTGGAACCCGTATCTCAATTCTACCATTCCCATAGACTTAAACTGCACTTTTGGGATTGGGGCAATCACGAAAAACCCGGTCTTGTTTTCGTGCATGGAGGAATGGATCACGCTAGAAGCTGGGACAGAATTGTTGATGCGTTCCTGGAGGATTTTCACATAATGGCTCCGGACCTTCGAGGGCACGGTGACAGCAGCTGGGCGCCCGGAGCCATGTACAGCATCGCGGAATACCTTCTGGATCTCTCCGCTCTGCTGGATATTGCCGGAAAGTTTCCGGTATATCTGGTAGGACATTCACTGGGAGCCGCCATCGTTCTGCAATATGCCGGGATATACCCCGATCGCGTTGAAAAGCTTGTCGCCGTTGAGGGGATAGCTCCTCCAAAGGAAATCGATCCTCCCCGCCCGCCGCACGAACGTCTTAAAAACTGGATAGAGACAATGCGCGATTACGAAAAGCGGACACCGCGCAAATATCCGAATTTAATGGCCGCGATCGAACGCATGCATAAAGAAAACCCGTACCTGTCGGAGGATATGGCCAGACATCTGACCCTGCTGGGCTCGATATGGAATGCGGATGGCACCCTGATCTGGAAATTTGATAATTTTGTCAGGGCGTTTTCTCCGTACATTTTCAATATGGAAGAAGCCTCCGAGGTGTGGAGCCAGATAAAATGTCCTGTTCTGTTGTTCCGGGGTTTGGACAGCTGGATGGAGGATCCCTATAAATCCGGACATATCAAATCCATTCGAAACCATCGTCTTGTCAATGTGCCGAATGCCGGGCATTGGCTGCATCACGACCAGACCGATACTTTTGTAAGGGAAACGCTCAATTTCTTGATGTAGAAAAATGGAAGGATTCCGATTGCATCTTCCGCGGCGGATAACAGCTTCAGAGCGCGGGAATGGAATCGTATTTGTCAGGCGCTCTTTTTCAACTCAATCAGTACCTGCCGCGCTACGGCTTTCAGGGTATTCAGCACCCCGGCGCCTTCCGTTGCGACAGCTTCAAAAACCGGTTCACCCTTTACAAGCAATTGTTTTGTCAGTTCTTCAACCGGCATTGCATTCGGAAGGTCCCGTTTATTCAACTGCAGTACATAGGGGATCTTGTTGAGATCAAAACCATGTTCCTTAAGATTATCTGCAAGATTTGACAACGATTCCAAATTTGCATCGATCCTTTCTTCCTGGGAGTCTGCGACGAAAACCACCCCGTCGGCTCCCTTGAGGATGAGTTTTCGACTGGAATCATAAAAAACCTGCCCGGGCACGGTGTACAAATGGAAACGTGTTTGGAATCCGCGAATCTGACCGAGATCTATAGGAAGGAAATCAAAAAAGAGAGTCCGTTCCGTTTCGGTGGCGAGAGAAATCATCTTGCCTTTGTTTTCCGTACTGGTGATTTGATAAACGTACTGCAGGTTTGTGGTCTTTCCCCCAAGACCGGGACCGTAATACACTATCTTGCAGTTAATTTCGCGCGCAACGTAATTTATGAACGTCAAAACAAAGTCCTTTAATCAATGGGGGATACAGTCCGCACTCGGCACACTGGCATCCGGCCGGAAAGATATGCTGGTGCATCCGGCCGCAGACCGGATTTTCCCGCCCTGATTCGGTGGGCATGAAAACCTGCCGGCCCGTTGCTGCCGTTTCGGTACAGTACCCGTGGATGTGCTGTATTGGGTTTCATAATTCTAAAAGTTTCTCGAGTTCTTCCTCGCTGAAATCAGGATTTTCCATAGCCGGTGCATCTTTTTCACTTCTACGCAGAACATCCTGGATAACCTCTTCGAGCAAGATTACCGCTTTTTTCGCTTTATATCGAACCAGTCCCAGGGTTGTTGCCGCATTAAACACCAGGACTAATGAAAATTTTCGGAGTAAATCCGAGATATAAAGACTTCGGTTCCGCCCTTGATGTACGAGAACCGAAAACTCCCCTTCACCTACCAGATTTGCGAGACCGTCCGTCGCCGCCAGATTAGCGGCCGCCAAAGAGGCCAGCGACGTATAATCGAATTTCTCTTCAGATTCCAGTATGACTACGGGCTGTCCGCTCTGGCTGACCAGCAGTACAATATCCGCGCGTAATTCCTTTTGCACTTTATCAAGAATTGCCTTGATGCGATTGTATTCCGGTTCGTGTAGATTGAGCGTATTTAAGTTCACATCCATGCGTTCATGCAAAATGCCGGAATTTAATAAAAACGGATGATTCCCGGCAAATTAGGCGGTAGAAAATCTTCTACAGCTTTTTCTTTAGATCCATAATTCTCCGGTATAAAGGAGTCCGGGTCGTACTGGAAAAACGTTTACGGGATCTCCGCATAACCTATCATTAAATTCGAGCATTTGCCTAATTTCTTCTTGCACTTGACTTATCGTCTGATTTTTCCTAATAATAACGTCAATTTTGGGATCGCTGAAATCTTGTAAGACAAGTTATTCAACTTATAAGATTTACAGGTTACCGACTGCGAGGAACATTGGCTCAAAAAACCAGGAAAACTTTAAAATCCCGGGGAAAGACCAAGGCCGTAAAACCCGCGGCTAAAGCCGTAAAAACCACGGTCAAGGCTGTTAAATCCAAGGCTAAGGCTGTAAAGACCAAGCCTAAAGCCGTAGGGACCAGGCCCAAACCTGTAAAAACCACGGCCAAGACGGCAAAACAGACCCGGGGGGAATCCGTCTCGGGCCGAACCTCAGGGAAACCGGCCGCCGCCTTCCAAAAATCTGCCGCCAAAACGAGAAAAGCTGCCGTTCGGACTGGAAAACAAAAAAAATCGGAATCAAAAAAGCGCACTATCAAGGAAAATAAGAATATGGAAGCGGAACTGAAGAAAACGTCTTTATCCGACAAAAAAGGTTCCGGGACAAACATGTCCCGGGGGCTGCTGCGTCAGACGAAGACAACCTCGGCGGCTCTTTCTCACCTGGGTAAAGGTATCGAATTTATATATAAAAAAGATTATAAAAAAGCCCGCAATGAGCTGACGACTCTCGTACGTTCTTTTCCCGACGAAACTGAAATTCTTGCACGGGCCCGAAGCTATCTGCAAATATGCGACCGGGAAGAACAGTCGCAAAAAAAGCCCGAGATTGCACAGGATCAGTTGTATGCACTGGGAGTTCTGGAACACAACAAGGCCAATTATGATGCGGCGATTTCATACTTCCAGCAGTCACTGAAAAAACATCCGGACGCCGATTATATTTACTATTCCGTTGCGGCTTCGCTGGCCAGGAAGGGGGACCTTCAGGCTTCCATGGAGCATCTCAAAAAAGCCATAGAGCTTAATGAGGACAGTCGCATATTCGCCCGGAACGATGAGGACTTTTCCGTATTTGAAACGGATGAAAAATTCTCCGAACTTCTGGGAATCTCGCCGAATCCTGCCAACGAACCGCAATAGAAACCTGCCGGTTTCTCCGATATTTCGATCCAGCTCACTTAAGACGATAATTATGTTCCCGGCGATTTCAATTTCGGGAAAGCGGGTTTGTTCATGTTAAATTGCTATAATAATAAGAGCTTTAAATGTTCGAGCGTCACAGTATCGAAATTGGGATTTGGCCATGATATATTGTAAAAACTGCGTTAACTGGATTGACGAAAATCTTGAGCAGATCGTAGAAAACACTCCAAACCACCCCCACATTTTCATGGGCTGCCGAATTTTCGGCGATCTTCAGGGCATATACCAGCTGGAAAGTTGCAGGCACTATATCGAGAGCAAAAACCTCTTTACAATCTGCAATTCCTGTAAAATTACCGTACCGAAGATTTGCGTTTCAATGGGGGAATGCGTCAACTGTACGGACACCGACCTTTTCTGTGTCGATTCATGCATTGGAGACGACAGCAGAAAATACTGCACGCATTTCGTTCGCCTTCATTCCGAGGGAATACACCTTATCGAGGACAATCGGATCTTTGATCTCTTTCCCAAGAAAGGGATGCCGGGAAAAAAGTAGCCTGCATTTCTCAAAAAAATCAGGATACCGTGAAGAAATATTCGGGATTGATATCGGATACAGTTGTGGAAGCGCCGTCCTGTCTATCGCCGTGGTATTCCTGCAGGCTTCGGACCGTGAGATTCTCATTTCGAAGTGTTTGAATTGCTTTTGCCGCCGCCGCCGCACCGGACAGTGTAGTAATACAGGCGATCCCGTGTTGTGTAGCGGCGCGCCGGATCGCTCTTTCATCGAATCGCGACTGTCCGCCCAGCGGTGTATTGATGATAAGGTCGATTTTCTTGCTTTTAATGAGATCGACGATATTGGGACGACCTTCTCCTACCTTGAAAACATGGTCCGTCTCAATTGCATTGTTTTCAAGATATTTATTGGTTCCTGTTGTTGTGTATATCTGAAATCCGAAAGATTTGAGATCCCAGGCGATAGGAATCAGCCCCTCTTTATCCCTTTCGTTTACGCTGATAAACACCGTCCCTTTTCGCGGCAGCCGAATACCGGCAGAGAGTTGGGCCTTCGCAAAAGCGCTGCCGAAACTATCGGCGACTCCCATCACTTCACCGGTAGATTTCATTTCCGGTCCCAGAATGGAATCCACTCCGGGAAATTTGTTGAAAGGGAAAACCGGCGACTTGACAAAACAATGCTTAACATTTAATTCATCTTTAAGTCCGAAATCCTTCAGCTTTTCACCGGCCATGATTCGAGCTGCGATCTTGGCGAGCGGAACGCCGGTGGATTTGCTTACATAGGGGACAGTGCGTGAGGCCCGGGGATTCACCTCCAGAACGTATACGGTTCTTTTTTGCACCGCGAACTGAATATTCATAAGACCGACTACTTGAAGGGCTTCTCCCAGCCTTCTCGTATAGTCTTTCATCCTGGCCAGCAATTCGGGATCGATGACAATCGGGGGCAGAGTGCAGGTGCTGTCTCCGCTGTGTATTCCCGCCTCTTCGATATGTTCCATTACGCCGGCAATAACCACCCGCTCCCCGTCGGATAGAGCGTCCACATCGTACTCATTGGCCCGTTCAAGGAATTTATCGATCAGTACCGGATGCTCGGGTGACGCTTCGACCGCCGTCTCCATATAACTGTCCAGTGCATCCTGGTCGTATACGATGGACATTGCACGGCCTCCAAGAACATACGAGGGACGAACCAGGACGGGATATCCTATTTGTGCGGCAACCTTTCGGGCATCCTCCGGGCACATCGCGGTTCCGTTCCTGGGTTGAGGAATTCCGAGTTCATTGAGCAAATTCCCGAAACGTTTGCGATCCTCTGCCAGATCAATGTTTTCAGGAGAGGTGCCGATTATTGGAACGCCGGCCTTTTTCAGCTTCAACGCCAGGTTTAAAGGAGTTTGTCCGCCGAACTGGACGATGACTCCGACCGGTCTCTCCACCTCTATGATATCCATGACGTTTTCAAAGGTCAGCGGTTCGAAGTACAATCGATCCGAAGTGTCGTAATCCGTTGAGACGGTTTCTGGATTACAGTTGACCATGATGGTTTCGTATCCCGCATCCTTGAGAGCGAATGATGCGTGGCAGCAGCAATAATCGAACTCGATGCCCTGTCCTATTCTGTTCGGACCGCTTCCCAGCACCATGATTTTCCTTCGATCCGTGGGATCCGCCTCGCATTCGCTTTCGTATGTCGAATAAAGATAGGGAGTGTAGGACTCGAACTCGGCGGCGCAAGTGTCGACACGTTTGAAAACCGGACGGAGCTTCGCATCGCGTCTGTATTGGTAGACCTGATTTTCCGTACACGCTTTACCGTTCAGCGGCATCAATAATTCCGCAATAATCTGATCCGAAAATCCGGCCCTCTTACACTGCAGCAAAAGATCCTGTGGTAGATTTCCGATGGAAAATTCCCGGAGCTTCTTTTCGAGATCCACTATCTCCTTGAGTTGATTCAGAAACCACAGGTCGATCTTTGTATGCTCGTTTATCTCGCTCAGCGACATTCCGGAAAGTATCGCATAATGCACGTAGGCAAGCCTTTCCGGAACGGGAGTTCTGAGATAATGCAGAAGCCTTTCCGGAACGATTTTTTCCGTAACGAGGCTCTTCCCTCTTTCAAGAGAACGAATTCCCTTCATCAACGCTTCCTTGAAGGTACGGCCGATTGCCATGACTTCTCCGACCGATTTCATCTGAGTGCCGAGCGTAGGGTCGGCTTCGTTGAATTTCTCGAAATTCCATTTCGGAATTTTAGCCACGACATAATCAATCGTAGGTTCGAAGCTTGCTGGAGTTTTTTTAGTGATATCGTTCGGGATTTCGTCCAGTGTGTAACCCACCGCAAGCTTTGCGGCAATTTTTGCGATTGGGAATCCCGTGGCTTTCGATGCAAGAGCGGAACTTCTGGAAACTCTGGGATTCATTTCGATAACGACGATTTCCCCGTTGTCGGGGTGCACCGCGAATTGAATGTTGGAGCCTCCGGTTTCGACGCCGACTTTCCGGATAATTTTAATGGCCGCATCCCGCATTCTCTGATATTCCTTGTCGGTCAGCGTCTGTGCCGGTGCGACGGTTATGGAGTCGCCCGTATGGACCCCCATGGGATCGAAGTTTTCTATAGAGCAGATGATAACGACATTGTCCGCGAGATCGCGCATAACCTCCAGCTCGAATTCCTTCCAGCCGATAAGGGACTGTTCAACCAGCACCTCATGCACCGGAGATATGTCCAGTCCCCGGGCAATGATATTCTCGTATTCTTCCGCGTTAAACGCTGTTCCTCCGCCGGAGCCGCCGAGCGTGTAGCTGGGTCGTATGATCGCGGGCAAACCGATTTCTTTTATATATTCCCTGGCTTCCGCAAGGCTTTTGACCACTTTCGAACGCGCGGACTGCAGGCCGATTTCAGTCATGGCGTCCTTGAATAATTGCCGGTCTTCGGCGATTTCAACCGCTCTCAGTTTTGCGCCGATCATTTCTACGTTATATCGGTCCAGAATTCCGGATTTCGCCAATTCCACGGATATATTCAGACCGGTTTGACCGCCGACGGTGGGAAGCAGGGCATCCGGTTTTTCGCGCGCGATGATAGCCGCTATGGACTCTTTGGTAAGGGGTTCCACATAGGTTTGATCTGCAAGATCCGGATCCGTCATGATAGTGGCGGGGTTGGAATTAACCAGGACCACTTCAAATCCTTCACTTTGAAGAGCCTTGCATGCCTGAGTGCCCGAATAATCGAATTCACAAGCCTGACCGATCACAATAGGTCCCGAACCGATAATAAGAATTTTATTGATGTCGGTGCGCTTTGGCATAGTTATGTCCGGCTCTCCAACATGAGCTTTATGAACTCCTCAAAGAGGTAATAGGAATCGTGAGGCCCCGGGGAAGCTTCAGGGTGATACTGCACGGAAAACGCAGGAAGGCTGCGATGCCTTATCCCCTCAAGCGTCTGATCGTTCAGGTTTATATGGGTAAGCTCCACCCGGTTTTCTTTCATTGAATCGGGATCCACGGCAAATCCATGGTTTTGCGCTGTGATCTCAACTTTGTTGTTTTTCAGGTTTTTGACGGGTTGATTGCCGCCGCGATGCCCGAATTTCAGCTTATAGGTTTTCCCGCCGAAAGCCAGCCCCATAAGTTGATGTCCAAGGCAGATTCCGAAAATCGGTTTGCGGCCGAGCAACTTCTGAATATTCCGGACCGCGTATTGAAGCGGTTCGGGATCGCCAGGACCGTTGGACAGGAAAACGCCGTCGGGATTCAGGGACAGCACATCTTCCGCCGACGTGGCCGCCGGAACAACCGTGATATCGCACCCTACCCGGGCTAGGTTATTCAGAATATTGCGCTTAATTCCGTAATCATACGCGATAACCTTGAAGGCTTTATTTCCGGCGATTCGGCCGGATTGTTCCACCGAGTACGGTTCCGCGCAGGAAACCGTCGACGCCAGATCCCGACCAAGCATGTTTCGGCCGGATCGCGCCCGCACAATCAGTTGATCGGGATCGAGATTTTCAGTGCTGATTATTCCGCGCATCGCGCCGCTGTTTCGTATTTTCAGGACAAGCGCACGGGTGTCTACCTCGGATATTCCGATTATCCCGTGTCTTTTCAGGTAGGATTCCAGGGATTCGCAGGATTGCCAGTTCGACGATATTTCGCTGAACTCTCTTGCGACGAAACCTTCCACAAACGGATGTCCGGATTCGTTGTCCTTATCGTTGGTCCCGTAATTCCCTATGTGGGGATAGGTCATCACCACAATCTGTCCGGCATAGGACGGGTCCGTGAGTATCTCCTGATAACCGGACATCGAGGTATTAAATACCACCTCACCGGTTTTCTCGCCCGCAGTTCCGAAACCCCGGCCGGTGAATATACTTCCATCTTCCAGCGCTAATATTGCTTTCATTTTTCCAAGGGTAACACTACTTTTTAGAATGGCGTCGGCCTTCCATTGCCGTATTCATTCCAACGCCTGTTTTAATCCCCGACATCAATTCCCTTACTCTACCAGGCCGACGTGCGAAACGGGCCAGTAACTGAAGATCGCCTTGCCGTAAATCAGGGACTCGTCCACAAATCCCCAACTTCGGCTGTCGTTACTGGAGTTGCGATGATCTCCCAAAACAAAATACTTTTTTTCAGGAACGATGATTTTCTTTAAGGATTCCGAGTCCCGGAATTCAGGATTCAGATACGGTTCGTCTATTAATGCCCCGTTTATATAGACAACCCCTTTCCTTATTTCAACCGAATCTCCGGGCACACCGATAATTCTCTTTATGAACGACTTGCTCCGGTCTTTAGGATACCAGAACACCACGACATCTCCCCGGTTAATATCCCTGAATCGATAAATAAAGCGATTGACGAATATCCTGTCCTGATCCGAAAGCTGAGGCTGCATACTGGTTCCTTCAACCTTTACCGGCTGAACCACAAAAATCACGATAAAAATCGCGATTGCAACGGCTAAAAGGATATCGCGGGACCAGGATTTTAGTTCGAACGCTAAGTGAAAATTTTGGGCCTGATTTTGTGATTTTTCCGTAGAAGCGTTCTCTTCTTTCATCGCCGAATTTGTTATTTCCTCTATCTTCGCAGACCTAAGTGCTGGAATTTTTAAGCTACCAGACGGAACGGTAAAACTCAAATAGTTTGTAGAATGCACCGCTGCGGCACAACCGGAAACCATGTTTTACAGATATTTTCATCCGGGAAATTATGCCAATTTAGGACTAAAGATTGATATGATTGAATTTCCATTCATTTTTATGCCCAACATGCGGGTTAAGCGCCTGTCGCTGATTAGCCAGGTCTCCGGTCTGTATAGACGGCTTGCCCGGGTCGGTCCACGCAGGAGAAATTATCCGTGGCGAAATTTTTCATATACCGGAACCCGGGAATTCTTGTTTGTGGGGATTTTGATATGTAGGAACATACAGGCACAGGCAGGATTTTAAAATATCCGCCCGCAGCCCCGCTTTCAGAAATCTTTTTAGGGAAATGAGGAAAAATACAATTAAGCAGTCATTTTTTCGGTTCCGGCGGCCAGGTCTTCAAAATGCGTCAACTCGCTGGCAAGCAGCACGCGATCAATGTTCAACAGGATCATTACACGGTTCTGCACCTTGCCGATTCCCAGGATGTAATCCGTGTTGCATCCGGTCCCGAAGGAAGGCGCCGGTTCCGTATCTTCATTGGCAATATCGACAACCTCGGAAACTCTGTCTACAACAATGCCTACTTCCGTCCCGCGTATATTCACAACAATGATGCAGGTTTCGTTCGTATCCTCTACCGCCGCCATGCCGAATTTGAGACGGGCATTCACGATGGGTATCACTTTCCCTCTGAGGTTGATGACACCCTTCAGATATTTTTGCGTCTGTGGAACACGTGTGATGGGGTGCTGGCCAATTATTTCATGCACCTTTAAAATTTCTATGCCGTACTCCTCTTCGGACAGGAAGAAAGTAAGGTACTTTCCTCCAAGACAGGCGGCTCCATTGTTTCCGTCCTGCAGATTCTGTGAAGAATCCATAACTTTTGCATCCATGAGATGTCTCCAATTCCGCCGGTTTAGTACGCCTGCCGACTCTTTTTTCTCAGCAGTCCGCTTTTTCGCACGATAATTCTCTATGCCGCGGGACGTCCGTTCTGAGCCTGCATCCTGTAAATACCGTGCGTTTGTCTGGCCTGGGCCGCAACTTCATTCGGATCGAGTATCAGTCCGACCTGACCGTCCCCGAGGATCGCGCCTCCGGAAACTCCAGGCACCTTGCCTACAGCCTTGGTCAAAGATTTTGCAACAACCTGCTGCTGCCCGAGCAGTTCATCCACGAGGAGAGCGCACCGACGGTTTTCGTCGCCGACCACTACCAGAAGCCCCAGGGCAGGATCTTCGATCGCAGATTCAATTTCGAACAGCCTGTGGAGGCGGAAAATCGGCATCATGTCTCCGCGCAGCATTACCAGTTCTCCGCGCCCTGATACGGTCGAAAGCGCATCCTGCTTGGGTCTGAAACAAAGATGGATGCCGATGGTGGGGATGATATAGCGTTCGCTTCCCACGCGGACAAGCATACCGTCCGTAATGGCAAGGGTAAGCGGAAGTCTTACGGTGAAAGTGGAGCCGTTTCCCTGCTCCGTATTTATATCAATACGGCCGTGCAGCGCTTCTATCCCTTTGCGCACTACATCCATCCCCACGCCGCGGCCGGAAACATCCGTAACCTCTTCGGAAGTGGACAATCCTGGGGCGAATATCAGGTTGAATACTTCGTTGTCGCTGAGCTGGCTCTCGGGGTCCACGATTTCAGACTGAACGGCTTTCTGGAAAATTTTTTCCCTGTTCATTCCCCGGCCGTCATCCTGGATTTCCACCACCACGCTGCCGCCCGAATGAAACGCCTTTAACCTCACGGTCCCGGCGGGACTTTTTCCTGCCATTTCCCTTTCTTCAGGAGTCTCTATCCCATGGTCGATTGCATTGCGCACCATATGGACCAAAACATCGTTCAGGATATCCACCATATGACGATCAATTTCAGTCTCGCCGTCATCCGTTACCAGCTCTACATTTTTCCCGCTTTTTCGGGAAAGGTCTCGGGCTACTCTGTGCATTTTCTGAAATGTTCCGCGCAAGGGGACCATACGCATGGACATGCTCAAATCCTGCAGTTCCCGTACTATTTTCCCCGCATGCGTAACTTTTCGAAGAAGTTCATGGCTGTTTTCTTCTATCAGTCGCTTATCCTGAGATACCATGGATTGGGCAATAACCAGCTCGCCGACCATGTCTATCAACCTGTCCAGGCGGACGGTATTCACCCGGATGGATGATTCGTATTCCGCGTCCCTTTTTGATATGGCTTTGTTCCTTGGAACGGCCTGTGCGGCTTCCTTTCCTGGAGTAGAGGGCGCATTCTCATCCTGTTGCGGTTCCCAGACTATATCCGCGTCGTCCGGTTCCGTCAAATCGACGGCATCCTCCAGCGTTTCCGTTGTTTCTTCCGAAATTCCGGCGGACTCGGGATCGGCAAGGATGGCCATCAAATCTTCATAACCATCCGGGATTAACAGGGATTCGCCCCGCAATGCTCCTTCAACGGTCGTAACCACCTTTTTCAGCATATCGAGTGATTTCAACGCAAGATCCGCATATCCGCCGACAAGACGTATTTCCTTGTTTCTGATCCGGCTCAGCAGGGATTCCGCCAGATGAGCCATTTTCGATACTATTTCAAGCCCGAGAAAACCGGAAGTTCCCTTCACTGTGTGGAAGGCCCGAAAGACAGTATTGACGGCCTCGAAATCTTCCGGGTTATTTTCCAGCTCCAGCAGAGCGGTTTCGGAATTTTCCAGCAACTCCCGAGATTCCATTATGAATTCGGCTAGGAGTTCATGATCGGCGTCAGCAGGCAGGGAGGTCAGTACGGCTTCCTCCACTGAAGTTTCGTTTTCTTCAGCTACCTGGCTTTCTTCAGGCGTGAGCTGAATTTCGGGAGACTTATTCGACTTTTCCCCCCTAACTTCCTCAACCGGAGAATTTTTCGATGGGGCCGCTTCCTGCACGGGATTTTGCGGACTGTTCACATCCACGGTATCGACCGGATAGATAGCGGCATCCCGAACATTGGCCGACTGCTCAAGAAGCATGGAAACTTCGACCAGAACATCCTCGGCATCGGTAATCTCCCCGCTTATATAGCGGTCAATCCGGTCCTTCGCCTCCATTGCCAGGGAAATGATCTGCCCGTCCAGGGAAGCATCTTTACATAAAGCGGCAATTTCCTTTGAGAGCTGCTGGAATTTCTTTTTATCGTCCGGTTCTATCTGAATGAGAAGAGACACGACATCGTCCAACGATACCGGACGCTTTTCCGTTTCAGTTCCTTTTTTCGTCTTCCTCTTTCGAACTGGCATATGGAACCTCTATTCTTTGCCTTTTGAATCAGGCGATTCCCGATCCCCGCTGCTCCCTCCGGGCAGGAAATCGGCGTCCTGATTCCAATGTTTTACTGTTTTTTCTCCAGTGGCACCGTCGTTGCCTGATTCTGCTCCATTAACCATACGACTGTTTGGGCGCACGCACGCTCGAAAGACTCGATGGAGATGCCGAGCCGTTTTCTGGAACCCGCATAGTCCATCGATATGTTCAAACCTTCCGCTCCAAGTCCCGCTCCCATCGATTTGGCGGCATAGTTCGCAAGCATTACCGCGTCCAGTATCACACCGTTTCCCTCCGGCGAAACCTGGTGATGTTTTTCGATTGCCTCGATAATTTGCTGCGGAAAATCCCATTTTCTCGCTATGGCTCCTCCCACTTCAGCATGGTCGCAACCGAGAATTTCCCTTTCGGCCTGAACAAATGGAATATTCTTCTCTTTGCAGAGAGATACCAGGGAGAACAGATCGGCATTCAAATAACGCACCATGATCAACTTGCCGATATCGTGCAGCAGTGCGGCGATGGACGCTTCGGGAGGCAGCGGGCAGCGCGCCTCCGTGACGAGAGCCTTTATAACGAGCGAGGCTGCTGCGCTGTGGCGATGGAACTCTTCCTCGGTGAGATCAAAGAGAGGAGCATCCGATTTCAGGAGTTTTACGCATCCGTCCAGGACGATGGTCACCAGGTTGCCGATTCCAAGGCGTATAACAGCATCTCTGACTTTATCGACAGGATAGCGCCCGGCAAAAGCGGCAGAATTCGCCATGCGCACAACGTTGGCGGCTACAGCCGGATCGTATTCCACGATTTCCGCCATCTCATGGATGGAGGACCGATCGTTTCCGACTAAGGTTGTCAGACGTTGCGCCGTGACCGGCAGCGGATCGAGGTTTTCAATACCGTCTATTATAGAATCCGGAATCATAATAATTCTCTTAGGAAAGGAAAAGGATTTCCTCCGGTTAATTCTGTGAAGCCTGGATATTTTTCAAGATCGCCTCCGGCATCCGATCCAACGGAAGGATTTCCTTCACTCCACCTAAATTAATTGCCTCCTTGGGCATACCGAATACAATGCAGCTTTCCTCGTCCTGCACAATGGTATGTGCGCCGCTTTCATACATCTCCAGCATTCCTTTTGCGCCGTCCGAACCCATTCCCGTCAAAAGGACTCCGACGGCATTCTGTCCCGTGTTCATAGCGATTGACTGGAAGAGAACATCCACACTGGGGCGTTGAAAATGTACTCGTGGTCCGTTTTTTATGCGGACCTGATAACGGGCTCCGTTTTTAGCTACGACCATATGCTTGTCGCCGGGTGCCACCAAGGCAACACCCGGGGTAATATCGTCGCGGTCCTTTGCTTCACGAACCTGCATGGGGCTTACATTGTTCAGGCGTTTGGCAAAGGTTTCCGTAAAGCTGGCAGGCATATGCTGCACAATGACCACGCCGGGCGCATCCACAGGCATTCTGCTCATTACAGATTCAATAGCCTGGGTGCCTCCTGTGGAAGCTCCGATAGCTATGAGCTTATGGGTGGTTTTAAGCACCCGCGTCGATATTTTCAGCGGTTTTTTATCCTTTCCCGCTATCAACTGACTTATTTTCAGCTTCTCGACCGGAACAGCCGCGGCAGCCCTCAAGGCATAGATTAGTTTCTGACCGACATCGGGAACTGTAAATTGTGATCCGGGTTTGGGTACGATTTCTAAAGCCCCCAATTCCAGGGCGGCCATGGCTGATTTGCTTCCTTCCGGGGCCTGGGAACTTACCACAACCACCGGAAGCGGATGATGCTTCATAAGCTTGGCCAGAAAGGACAACCCGTCCATCCGCGGCATTTCCAGGTCCAGCGTGAGTATATCCGGACGCAACTGGAATATCTTTTCCCGGGCATCGTACGGATCGATAGCGCTGCCGACAACGGAAAAGTCGGCAAATTTGGATATTTCCTCGCCCAGAACTTTCCGGACCAATGCAGAATCATCAACAACCAGTACTTTTTTGATCAAGGACGACCTCCACTTGCTGAAAGTACTCTGACACTTCCATTAGTCCGAATCCGCACTTCGCCGCTGTTTATATTCAGGGACATCGTTCGGGCAAGATTCCCGCCAAAATCGCAATTTTTAAGTATTATTCCGTTCTTCCAGAGAAGGTTTCTGAGAATGGTCACATTTCTTTTCCCGATCTGAAAATAATCATCCTGCTCCAGTCCGTTTGCACACGCGCCTCCCGCAGCGGTTACAATCAGCCGGCTTCTTGACGCACCGGCCTTGTATGCATCCAAGAAAAGCTTCTTGACGCCGCTGTCGACAAACATGCATGGATTGGCTTCCGCTTTAACGGGATCTATGGTTGAGGAGGGCAGCATGACATGAACCATGGCCCCTATCTGTTCCACTGGGTCATAGACCGTGATCCCAAGACAGCTTCCCAGGGCATATGTAACGATCTCATCCTCTTTTGACGATGAGATCTTCATGTCTGCAACTCCAACGAGATATTTCACTTACGTACTCTGGACAGTTTTGGTCTTTTTTTGAAATAAATGTTGTATGTCGAATGCCCCGTTTTGTCGTCGGGCAGCGTCAATCTCGAAATACTGCATTCAACCGATGTTCCGGATTTTTCGTCCATTACTGAATGAGGGCGTGCACAATTTATTCGCATGGAATCGGACCATTGCATTCGAAAACTTACTGGATGGCGCCTAAAGCGTATTCCAGGGACATTTCCGTCGGAATATTTGCCGTTTCTTCGAATTGTTTCAAAGCATCTCTTGCCTGATCGGAATCAGCAACCAGCCTTACATTGAGAGAAAGCTGGAGCGTATGATCGACCATGTCGACAAACTTCCGGGTAACACCCAAGTCCGACAAAAAACCTTCGCCTACATTAATAACCAATTTGTTAAATCCATCCTCGGCCATATCGTCAATTTCGTGCATAATGTCGGATTTGAGAGCTAAAGCGACTGTCTGATATTTGGAGCTTTTCACCGGAGGGCAGTCCAGGATTCGGATATCTCCCCTGCTTTTCAGGAACCGCGTTTTTTTCACCGTTCCGTCTTTTTGATGCGAAATCAGCACATCTGCGGTACGAAGGGCTTCATCCTGATTGAAAGGCTTATACAGGAAGACACTGATTCCCGCTTCCATGGCTTTTTCTATGTCTTTCTGGTTTGTCCGCAGCGTCATTGCAACTACACGTTCCGAGGATGCCTTGTTCCGTGTGCTCTTAAGATAAGCATCGAGGACGGCAAAACCACTGATATCCGGCATGTTCAGATCCAGAAACAGATAATCGAACTTTTTCTGTTTTACAGCACTTAAGGCGGACCGGCCGCTGTCGGCGGTAAGAACATAAAATTGTTCCGAAAGATAATCCTGCAGCATTTCCAGAATATTCGGCTTGTCATCCACGGTTAGAATTATCTGTTTCGTCGAATCTTCGCCTGCCATGGATGATCTGTCTGCAGAGGAGCTTTCCGACTGAATAGGAATATTGCCGTTGCCGTCGTACAGACCTAGAATGGGATTCAATTTGTCCAGGAGAATTTCCCGTGTAAAAGGTTTGGCGATGTAATCCTTGAGTCCGAGCTTGACAAGCTTCATGACCGTTTCCTTAACGGTCTCCGTCGTAAGCATAATCACCGGTATGTTTTTTAATTCAGGATCTGTTTTCAGCTCGACAAGGGTGTGATATCCGTCCATGACGGGCATGTTGTAGTCCAGAAGAATGACATCGGGAGATCCCTCCCGGGCACGCTCGATTCCCTGCTCACCATTCTCTGCCTGCAGCATTTGCACACCGAACGGTGACAGGTGCTTACCCACTATCATTCTCAAAGTCTTGCTGTCATCGATCGTCAATACTTTTTTATTCATGAATCCGACCCTTTCGACATCTTTTACTCAGGCGACACAATTGCATACCGGCGCAGCGTCAATGTATGTTCCTCGACTTTCAGACTTTCTGTACGACTCTCCATCGAACCTTTAAAGACCGACAATACATGCGTTCATCTTATCGAACGCATTTGATTGGATCTTGAGCTTTTTCCTATCGAACTACGAATTTATTCCGAATATCGATTATTTGAACATACTGCTAATGTTGTCGTGCATTTGGACCGATTTAATGATCGTGTGAAACCGGGTGTTTTTTTATGATGATTTTCTGTATTGTCCAGAACATTTCACGGTTCTTTAAAAACAAAATGATCGGAGACATAAGGTGTCTTTTAACGTACTCGTAGTGGACGATAGTGCAGTGATGCGCTCCATGATCATTCGGATACTGAAATTAAGCGGATTGTCATTTTCAGAGATTTATGAAGCGCCGAATGGGCGTGACGGACTGGAAATACTGGATCAGAATTGGGTTGATCTGGCTTTGGTGGACATAAATATGCCGGTTATGAACGGCGAGGAAATGATCGATCGCATAAGGGAAAACAAAGATACATCGGATCTCCCTATTATCGTGGTCTCTACCGAAAGCAACGTGGGCCGGGTCGAGAGCATACTCCAGAAAAAGGTGGAATTCGTACATAAACCCTTCACACCTGAAGTTCTCAGAAAAACAATCATACAGCTGACGGGAGTTTCGAATGAATCACTCTGCGGAGAAAATCCTTTATCGGAAGGCGGCCCTGATTTTTGAGGAATTAGGATTTCTGATGCCCCAATCCGATATCTGTGATAATTATCAGACGGTCAGCCCCGGCGCGGTTGTTGCATTTCATGGTCCTTTTACCGGTTACCTGCTGATTTCGCTTACCGGGAAAATTCTTTCCACCTTATCCTCGAACATGCTGGGACAGGAAGAGCGCGCCAGCAAACAGATGGAAGAAGACGCCCTTCGTGAACTAGCCAATGTGATTTGCGGAAATGCCCTGCCGGCTATTTTCGGACTAAAGGAAGTTTTTCACCTGGATGCGCCGTCGGTCTATCAAAATATGGAATCGGTGCCGAAACTTAAGGAATACTCACCCATGGCCAGGGTAGCGATCCCGTTTGAAAACGGTCAGGCAAATATTTTCCTATATACGGAAAGCGCGGGAGCGGAGTACCCGGTTGCCGTTCCGGATTGATCTCACATCATTTTACGCATTATTCCCCTCTAATCGATAACGGATTTTAAATTGCAGATTGAAGATCAAAAAGAAGAAAACAGATTTGTATGTTGCCTAGCTGCTGTGGGCAAAAATCAACTGTATCGAATAAGTCGAAGGCCCGGTTTTAATCCCCATTAACAGTCTTTCCGAATCTTTGGGAGAATGCGTGGAATAATCGGCTCCATAAATAATTGACGGCACGGAAATTTTAAACAGGTCCTCACGTGTACATGCGTATTTTTTCATTCCTCCCGCCAGCATGTTGACCATCTCTCCCATTGCATCGGCGACAATATCGTCCATCTCCTTAATTTCCATTCCAAGCATATTTGACGCCAGCGCGCAAGCGTTTTCCGGTGAAAGATGAATGGAGATATTTCCGGAAATTTTCCCTCCGAACCCGACGATAGCTGAAAGCCCG
>CAZPHK010000008.1:0-15796 GCA_964586015.1 uncultured Acidobacteriota bacterium
GCGCTTCCGCAGTGAGATTGTAAAGATCCGTCAGCGACCTTACAATGCCCCGGTCCACAAGCTGATCGATCAGGGCCGGCCCAAGCCCCTCAATATCCATAGCCTGCCTGGCAGCGTAAAACCGGAGGCGCTCTTTCAGCTGCGCCGGACAGGAGGGGTTGATGCACCGGATGTACACCCCACCCTCATCGCGGGCGACCTCACTACCGCAGACCGGGCATTTTTCCGGGAAAACGTAGGGTTTTTCGTTCCCGCATCTTTTTTCCAGTTCCACTCTTACGACATGGGGAATAATCTTGCCGGCTTTTTCAACAACCACAGTATCTCCGATTCGAATATCCTTACGGACTATTTCATCGGCGTTGTGCAGGCTCGCTCTCGAAACCTTCGTGCCGGCAATCTCTACGGTTTCGAGCTCCGCGACCGGCGTAAGAGTACCGGTTTTGCCGACCTGGACATTTATTCCATTGATGCGGGTGCTTTCCTGATAGAGTTCAACCTTATATGCAATCACCCAACGTGGGGATTTGCTTGTGGATCCAAGTTTCGCACGCTGAGCAAAATCGTTGACTTTGATCACAATGCCGTCCGTTTCATAATCGAACGAATCCCTTTCTTCCAGAAGGTTCCGGCAATAGTCCAAAGCGTCGTCAATGGTATCGAGGGCCTCACTGTGACGGACGACCGGAACGCCGAAATCAAGAACGAGACGAAGAAATTCATCATGGGAAGGTAGATCCACGCCGCTCAGCTCTCCTTCTCCGTATGCGAAAAAGCGGAGACCGCGGCGGGCGCATAGGCCGGGATCCAGAAGTTTGAGACTGCCGGCCGTCGCATTGCGGCAGTTGGCGAAAATCCGTTCTCCCTGCTCTGACTGGATTTTGTTCAGACGCGAGAGCTCCGTGTTTGTCATGTAAACTTCGCCCCGTATCTCAAGAATGTCGGGTACGGCGTTATCCCGGGAACTCAACCTGAGAGGTATGTCGCGTACCGTGCGCAGATTATGAGTGATATCATCCCCCCGGATACCGTCACCGCGGCTGAGCCCGAGCGTAAAACGGCCCCGCTCGTAACGAAGAGAAGCGGAAACCCCGTCGATTTTCTGTTCCACGATATATCGGGGTATGCTGGTGCCCAGCCAGCGGCGGATCCGGGCGTCAAATTCCCGCACTTCCTCTTCACTGTATGTATTGTCGATCGAAAGCATGGGTATGGTGTGATTCGACTGGCGGAAACCCGCGATCGGTTGTCCCCCGACTCTTTGCGTCGGACTCTCGGGGATGATCATCTCCGGATTTTGTCTCTCGAGCTCCTGCAGCTCTTGCATCAACCGGTCGAATTCAAGGTCGCTGATTCCGGGATTATCTTCGATGTAATATTTCCGGTTATGGTATTCGATCCTGGCGCGTAATTTTTCAATCCGCGTTTCAACAGGGTCCGTTTTGTCTTTGTTGTTGATTTCCATAAAGTGCTACCCTAATTTTTCTATAAATAGAGACGGAAGGGTATTAAAATTATAGTATACGTTTTCATAAGACAATGAATCATTTATGGCATCCCGGACAGCTGCCCGGGAATGATTCATTCTGGAGGCCGAAATGAGTGAAACGGAGCCGAACGGATCCTCTCCCGGAAAGACCGAAGGGAGGGAAAAGTCGGGAACAGATCAATATGCTGGAGGCATTATCGGGGATATAGAACGTTTTTCCCGCCTCAGCTCCGAATTGAAGGATTGTCTGTCCGGAATCACGCGCAAAATTATCGAATCTTTAAATGAGTTGAAATCCATCCAGCAGGACGTGGCCGGGAAAAAACAGGAGTTGAAGGAATTATACGATATCGAAGCGTCCGCCGAAGCTCTTCAGCACCTCAATGAAGAGCACCGGTTAAAGCAATCCGAGTTTGAAGGTTTTATGGAGGGCCAGCGCCGGCTCTGGGAAGAGGAAAAAAATCTGAGAGAAAAGGAAGATGAGGAATACCGGCAGGTATTGAAGATACGGCGGAAACGGGAAGAGGAAGAGTACAAACACAAGCTGGCCCGGGAGGAGCTGGCGGCCCGGCAGAAGCTGGAGGAGGAACTGCTGCAGCTTCGGCAGCAGAATGTTGAGAAACAGGAATTGCTGAAACAGGATCTCTTAAAACGCGAAAAAGCTCTGAAGGAAAAGGAACTGGAGTGGGTTCGGTTGATCCAGGAACTTGAGCTGTTCATGACCGGGCTCGTGGAGCGAACCCGCAAAAAGAATGCCGGCTGCGTGTCTGGTGTAACGGATCCCGGAAAGGGTGCAGTACCGATACATGCAGATGTTGCGTCGGATGCCCCGGCGGGCATCAGAAAATATGCCGAAGAGGATAAAAAACCGGGAATCGCGGAAGAACCGAATGGCAACGCGGATCCTTCCGTAGCATCCGTGAGGGAGATGCTGCTTTCACAGGGCCGCAGAATCGAAAATATTCAGGATGATTTGAGGGATAACCGGGAACCGGTACCGTTCAGACTTCGTCCCAAGGATATTGTGTGAGAAATGCGGGTTTTAATCCCGTGCGCCCGGTTGTATGAGTCGTTTCCTCACAAAGTGCAGACATGCTATTCCCAGAACCCCCCCTGCAGTATCGATGCATACATCCATAAGAGACGGGTGCCTTTCCGGCGTGAAGCTTTGATGCCATTCGTCGGTAATGGCGTATAAAATCACCAGAATTCCCGCGATAAATAATCGGGAGCGATTATGCTTACCGTGCCATACGAGAGCATGAAGATAGGTCGCTCCCAGCAGGGCGTACCCCAAAAGATGCCCTCCTTTCATTGCACAGAAGTTTAAGACGCCGAAATCGGGGATGTCGGATCCTGACGTGGAAGATGCGATAAAAATAAGCCCCATAATTATAATTGCCGGTCCCCAGCGGAAAAGCCGTTCTTTCATCAGGTTATATCTCCCAATTCAGCGGATTAATGCGCGCCGTTCAATGTGATCCATGAAGAGAAATCGTACGAACCGCCGGATTGGATTATAAATAATTCCGAGAAGAGTTTTTCGTTTATATTTTCCCGCACCCGGCGCACGGTTTTTAATGGGAAGCGGAAAACGGGAAACAGGATTCGAGATGTCTGTGATTGCCGGCTATCATTCCAATGTACTCGATAAATACATAAACGCGGATTGGGACAGGTGTTCGGTCTTGACATGCCGGAAGCCGGGCTATTAAGATTGCCAGTGGTATTTTGATTATTGCCCGCATTTCTTAAAGGGCTCCGGCTGCTTCACATATACCGAGGCGGCGCAGGTGTAGTGGATTCGTTGCCGCCGTTAACCAAGCGGCGAAACCTTGTAAGAAATGCAGGTTAGCACAAGCGATTTCCAATCCTATTGATACCGCCGAATGAATAAAACAGCGAATGAGGTTGAGGTCAGCATTTGCAGCGCTTTGGATAACCTCGATCTGATTCAGATCCTCACGGACAGCCTCACGGATTTCATGCATTTCGATGAGGACTCCGCTCATTGGATTGGAATGTCCGTTCGGGAATCGGTTACCAACGCGATTCAGCATGGGAACAAACTGGATATCAATAAAAAGGTTGATATCCGTTTCCAGGTTCAACCGGACCGTATTTCTATTTTCGTTAAGGATCAGGGGGCCGGTTTCTGCATCGATGAGATTCCCAGTCCTCTGGATTCCGAGAATCTGCTGAAGCCGAGCGGGAGAGGAATTTTCTATATCAGGACCTTCATGGACGAGGTTGAGTTCAGAAACCTGTCCCACGGGGGAACGGAAGTATACATGATGAAGAAGATATCAAATTAAGGAGAATGGATATGAAAATCGAAACACGCACTGTAGGGGATATTAAAATTCTGGACTGCAGCGGCAGGATTACGTTGGGTGAAGGGACCATGGTTGTTCGAAACGCGGTGCGTGAACTGCTTAAGGACAATGAAAAGAAAATCATTCTTAACCTGGCCGAGGTAAACTATATCGACAGTTCGGGGATCGGGGAGTTGGTAAGTACGTACACGACAGTCACAAGCAACGGCGGGCAGCTCAAACTTCTGGGTTTGACCAAGAAAATTCGTGAACTGCTTGCGATAACGAAGCTATTGACGGTATTCGAGGTTTTTGATGACGAGCAGGCCGCTTTGGGCAGCTTCTAGCAAAGCTATCCGAAGATCTTAGTGAAATCAATTACTTTGGAAAGATCATTGAAAACGGCAAAGCCCATCAGGAGGATAAGAAATACGAAGCCTACCTGAACGATCTTTTCTTTGAGATTGAGACTTAGGTCTCTTCGAATTACACCTTCGATGACGAGAAGCGCAATCATTCCCCCATCCAGTATCGGGATGGGGAGGAGGTTGAAGATCCCGAGCTGGAGACTGATAAATCCTATAAATTCCAGGAAAAACCTGATATCACGGGTGCGGGCCGCTTCCCCGGATATTTGCGCTATTCCAATCGGACCGGAAAGGTTGCGGGCGGAGGCGGATCCCTTCAGCATTCTGCCGATTACGCGGAAAGTAAGGGAGACCCTTTCGTAGTTCTGGCGGATCGACTCGGTCACGGCTCCGGCGAATCCGAATTTCTGTGAATCCCTCCGGTAATCCGGGCTGAATCCGATAAGCGCCCGTCCTCCCCGTTCTATAGGAGAAATTATTAATTCAAGGGTTTTCCCCGGCAGTTCATTATCAGGTGTATCCCAGACATCGTGCTTGGTCCCTTTCGCTACACGAAGCACCTGAAAATCGAGCGGGATTCCCGGGCTTTCGGAAATAATATTTAAAATATGACTGAAATCGTTGCCGGTTTTGCCGTTTCCGGTAACAGACAGAATGATATCCCCTGCCTCTAATCCGGCCTTGTCTGCCGGTGAATTCGGTTCAACCGAATATACGACGGTTTTCGGGCGGTTGAATCTAAAACCCAAAGAATTAGTGTCAACCTGGTCGATGTCGGGAAGGGGTATGCTCAGGGGAAAGGTTCTATTGTCGCGGGAAACTTCAATTTTCAAAGTGCCCTTGGGAGATGTTAATAATGCGATTTCCAGATCGCTCCAGGTATGGACGGGATTTCCGTGAACGGAGAGGATGCGGTCTCCGGACTCCAGCCCGGCGTTTTTAGCGATTGAATTTGCTTCGACCGGACCTACGACGGCTGGTTCGTTGTTGTGCTTTGCTACAATGACTCCCTGGGTGTAATTGAAGAAAGCCAGAATAGCCACGGCCAGAAGTACATTCATAAACGGACCCGAGACGGCCACAAGAAACCGGTGCCACCTGGGATGCGACAGGAATTCGTCCGGCGCGCCTTCACGATCACTGTCGTATGTCTCGCCGGCCATTTTTACATACCCTCCCAGGGGTATGGGGCTTAGACGGTACTCGGTTCCACCGCGTGTAAATCCTAAAAGCTTTGGCCCGAATCCTATTGAGAAAATAAGGACCCGTATTTTCAGAAGTTTGGCCATGGCAAAATGGCCGAATTCATGAATCGTAATGGTGATTCCGAGTACTACGATAAAAGCCAGGATTGTAGTAATCAACTCTATGCTCCCCCAACTCTTTCCGGTCGGATCCCGCTGCAATCCGGCTGAAAAGGCTGAATTCCTTCTTACATATGATGCCCTAAAGATCGAAGCGTCTCAACCCTTAGCCTTCATTTCTCACGAGGATTCTACTGCGCCGGCGCAGAGGACCATGTCTACGGCGTTGCGTTTCCTCAGACTCCTCGACATACTGTCGAGTATGTCTCCGGGGTCTTCGGTCGCGCGCCTTGTATCCACGGCCCTCTGCACCGCCTCGCTGCAAATCCCCGTGAGAAATGCAGGTTTGCCTGCATTTAATACGGTGCTGCGTCCGGACAGTTCACGGTATTTCCTTCTTTTCGTCCCTGCAGTGCGAATGCTTTCAGATTTTGAGTGCCCGATCCTGTGACAGGCACGCAGGATTGTTTCATGCCGTGGGAGTCCGATTTACCCGCGAAAAGCGATATGATTGGCTTTACGGCTGATTTCTCTTGCCTCTTCCCGGGCCCACCGGTCCGTCTCGAGAACGGTATCCAGTCCGGTTATTTCGCAGCAAGTGTGGGCATTTAACACAGATTCAATAACCTGTGCAATCTCATGGAATGCAAGTTCATTATTAAGAAAAGCTTCGACCGCCACTTCGTTGGCCGCATTCATGGCTGCCGGGGCGGTGCCTCCGGCACGCAGGGCCCTGTAGGCAAGACCGAGGCAGCGGAATTTATCCTGATCGGGCTTTGAAAATTCCAGTTTGGAAAGTTTGTGAATATCCAGGGAAGGGAGGGGCGATCGCCAGCGATCAGGGTAGGTGAGGGCGTACTGAATGGCAATGCGCATATCGGTTAATCCCAATTGCGCCAGTATGGATCCGTCGTTAAATTCAACCATCGAGTGAACGATGCTCTGCGGGTGCACAACAATATCAATTTCGTCCGCGGGGATTCCGAACAACCTGGAGGCTTCAATAACCTCAAGCCCTTTATTCATCAACGTTGCGGAGTCTATGGTGATTTTCTTTCCCATATTCCAAGTAGGGTGACTCAGAGCCTGTTCGGGAGTTACCGTGCGGAATTCTTCCTCGGGAGTTTCACGGAAAGGGCCTCCGGACGCCGTGAGGATTAATCGCCTTACTTCCTGTTTTTTACCTCCCCTTAAACATTGGTGGATCGCATTGTGTTCGCTGTCGACGGGAATTATTTCCACCTGTTTTTCCCTCGACAGGCGCATGATCATCTCTCCGGCCATCACAAGCGTTTCCTTGTTTGCCAAAGCGAGGGTTTTCCCTTTTTCCAGGGCCCTATAAGTCGGGATAAGACCGGCGGCTCCGGAGATGGCCGACAGCACGATGGAGGATTCAGGGTGGGTCGAGACCTTAATGTGGCCCTCCATCCCGTGAACAAATTCTGTTTGCGCCATGGGATAACCGCGCTGGCGCAAAAGGCTCTGCAGTTCGGCTGAGGAGTTCTTGTCGCCGCAGGAAGCAATTTCAGGGGACCAGGCTTCAATCTGCCTGGCCAGCAGTGTAGTATTTTGCCCCCCGCTGAGTCCCGCCACTCTGAATTCTTTCGGAAAGCTTGAAGTGACCCGGAGTGTATTTGTGCCGATGGATCCTGTCGACCCTAGAATGGATATTACTTTCATGAACGATCTTCCGAGTTTAAAGTCGCCATTCTAGCATTATCGGATTGCAACGGCGATCCAAATTTAGCTACATATCAGAAGCAGGTAACCGTAGAGTACGGGAAAGGAAAAAAGCAGGCTGTCCATGCGGTCCAGCATTCCTCCATGTCCCGGGATAAGGTGGGAGCTGTCCTTGATGCCGGCGGCCCTCTTTATCATGGATTCCGCCAGGTCGCCGAGCTGTCCGAAAATGCCCAGAAGTATGGAAACCGCAACGACATGCCCGAGAGGAAGTTCGTTAAAAAGGAACCTCTGGAGAGCTACGGCGATTCCAATGCCTGCCAGCAAACCGGCCAGAGCCCCTTCATTGGTTTTGTTGGGACTCAATACGGGAGCGAACGGATTCTTCCCGAATTTTTTCCCGACAACAAGGGCAAAGGAATCTCCTCCCCATATAACCAGGAGTGCCAGAAGGGTCCAGTGAAGACCGTCGCTGAAATCGAATCGAATTTGGAGGGCGGGGTAAAGGCACAAAGTCATGTATAGAATCCCGAAAAATTCCGCCATTACGGCTGATGTGCGGCCCCGTACCGTAAGACTGCGGCGCCAGGAAGCGGATATGAAAGCTGCAACCAGTATCATTGCGAGTGTAGGGGGAAAGAGAAGGCTGTCATGATAAAGAGTGATCAGCAGGATCCAGAAAATACCGTATCCGAACCAGGGGCGGACCCGAATGTCCATAGCCTGCATCAGGCCGAAATATTCGTAGAGACATACGGTTCCCAGGATTCCGATCCCGATCAGATAGAATAAGGGAGTTGCGTATATAACGACTAAGAGAGAAACCGGGATTAGGATAATTGCCGAAAATATTCGTTTCATAATAAATCAGTAAGCAGTAAGCAGTAAGCAGTAGGCAGTATGCTGCTGTTGGCAGTCAATCCACAGAGTGAAATTAGATAATAAGAAATCCGGTGCTGTAATCAAACCATCTGTCGGTTGTACTACCCGCTGCCTACTGCCCACTGCTCACTGCCTACTGCTTTTTTATCGCTCCGTAGCGCCGGTCGCGCTGCTGGTATTCCAGGATTGCTTCCAGCAGGTGCCTGCGTCTGAAATCAGGCCAGTAAGTTGATGTGATATAAATTTCTGAATATGCGATCTGCCAGAGAAGAAAATTGCTGATACGCATTTCGCCGCTGGTCCGGATTAATAGATCCGGATCGGGAATGCCTGATGTGTATAGAAATCGTGCGACCACATCTTCGTCAATCGGAGTCCTATGCCCGTTTTGCTTGAGCTCAAGAAACATCCGGTTGAAGGTGTCGACCAGTTCGGCGCGGCCGCTGTAATTCAACGCGACGTTCAGCAGCATTCCCGTATTTCCCTTAGTTTCTTCCGTAGCGTGCTGCAACTCCCTGTAAACCGATTCTTCAAGCTGACGAATGCGGCCGATTGCCTGAAACCGGATGTTATTCTTTTTAACGTTGTTTAATTCATGCCGGATGTATTCCTTCAGCAAATTCATCAAAGTGTTTACTTCTCTTTTGGGTCGCTTCCAGTTCTCTATAGAGAACGCATAGAGAGTCAATACATTCACACCCAGGCGGGCTGCACTTTCGATTATGTCCTGAACGGCTTCGATTCCCGCGCGGTGCCCCGCTACACGGGGAAGTTTGCGCATTCCGGCCCAACGACCGTTTCCGTCCATAATGATGGCTATATGTTTCGGCACCCGGTTCGCGTCAATCAGTTTCAGCAATCCTGCTTCTTGACTTCCGGGCTCCGCGAAGCCCGCCAGATCCATACCCGTTTTCTCCAATAGCAATGATAGCAGAATTCATCGTGCACTCAGTATTTTACTTTCAACAGAATCAAGCCACGCGCCGGCGCGGTAAATCCGGCCAGAGTTCGATCCCTTTTGGCGAAGAGTTCCCTGAATTCCTTGAGAATGATGGATCCCGTGCCGATTTCCAGCAGCGTTCCCGCCATGTTGCGCACCATGTGATGCAGGAATCCATTCCCCTCTACGGTCAGAAACAGGCGTCGACCTTTTCCGGTCAGATCGCAGCGATAAATTCTGCGGATTGTGTTCGGCCCCGGAGGGCCTTTAGCGAAGCTGGCGAAATCGTGTTCTCCCCTGAAGAGGAGCGCCGCTCGTTCCATTTTTGAGATGTTAATCGGGAAGGGAAAATGGAAATATTCCCGCATAAGATGCGGCCTCAGGATGGGGCCGAGGTAGATCTGATATCGATATACCTTGGACCGGGCATCCCGCCGCGCATGGAAAGAGGCGGGCGCCCTTCGTGCGGAGAGGACGCGGATATCCCCTGGCAGCATGCTGTTCAGGGCAGGTACGAACTTCGCGGGATCGATTCGCGAATGGGTGATAAAATTCGCGACAAGTCCCCGGGCGTGGGTTCCCGAATCCGTACGGCCGCTGCCCGTTAATTTGATCCGCTCTCCCGTAATCCTGAAGATTGCTTCCGAGACGAATCCCTGGATCGTCGGCTGGTTCTTCTGAATCTGCCAGCCGCGGTATGCCGTGCCATCGAAAGCGAGGACCAGGCGAATATTTTGTTCAGGCATAAGCGGCTACCCGTTTTTTATATAATTGGAGTCTGTACTTCCGAGTCATATAATAATGGCCCCGGTGAAATTACCATGCGGCAATCAGGCGGAGAAATAACCGCATAGGAATGGCGGTCCTACGGCTGTAACTTAGCGCGCCTCCGGGGTACTGTGTTTGACCTGGATTTTAAATCCAGAAGTACTGTCGGATGACGCCAGTTATGATAGAATGAATCATCCCTTTGTTAAAGGAGTCTTTATATGTCAGGTCACTCAAAGTGGCATTCGATTAAGCACAAAAAAGCGGCAACCGATTCCAAGCGCGGCCGGATTTTTACCCGTCTGATAAAGGAGATGACCGCCGCAGCGAAGATGGGCGGAGGGGATCCCGATTCCAATCCCAGACTGCGTCTCGCTATTGCTACCGCCAAGGCCGCCAACATGCCTGCCGAGAACATTAAACGAGCGATTATGCGCGGAACCGGGGAGCTTCCCGGCGTATCCTACGAAGATGTGAATTATGAGGGCTACGGACCCGGGGGCGTGGCGGTATTCATGGAAGCCCTTACGGATAACCGAAATCGTACGGTTGCCGAGATCCGGCACATCTTTTCCAAAAACGGCGGAAATCTTGGAGAAACCGGTTGCGTCGGCTGGATGTTCGATAGAAAAGGATATTTCGTCATCGAGAAATCCGCGGCGGGGGAAGAGGAATTATTGGAGACGGCCCTCAGTGCCGGCGCCGAGGACATGCGGGAAGACGGCGACAACTTCGAGATATTGACGGCGCCGGAAAGTTTTGAAACGGTACGGGCCGCCTTGGAGTCGGAGAATATCCCCACAATTGCCGCTGAAGTTTCGATGATGCCCCAGAATTATGTCAAGCTGGAGGGCAAGAACGCCCAGACCATGCTGAAACTCATGGAAGCGCTGGAAGACCATGAGGATATTCAGAATGTATGGTCCAACGTTGACATAGATGAGTCTGAGCTCGGCGAAGATTAAGGTTTATGCGGACCATCGGCTTTCCATTTATGGGCCTGGCCGTACCTTTTACGGGGTTATTGGGTGATTCGGATATTGGGAGTGGATCCCGGAAGCGGAACAACAGGGTACGGCATCATTGAAACGGACGGTTCGACGCACAGGGCTGTTTTATACTCCGCTGTTAAAACCCCTTCACGAAAACCTTTTCACCAGCGTCTTCTTAAAATCTATGACGAACTGAGCGGTATTCTTCTACGGGAAAAAGCGGACGTGCTGGCAATTGAGGACGTTTTTTACGCTACCAATGTACAATCCGCTTTAAAGCTGGGCCATGCACGAGGAATCCCTCTGCTGATCGCCGCGCAGCACAAACTGCCCGTTTACGAGTATTCTCCCCTGGAGGTCAAGAACGCCGTGGTCGGGTACGGTCGTGCGGAGAAAACCCAGGTCCAGGCGATGGTCCGGCTGCTTCTCAATCTGCCGGAAATTCCGACGCCGGATGACGCGGCCGACGCCCTCGCAGTCGCTATCTGCCACGCGCATCGCATGGCTGTCCATAAACTGGCTGCCCGTGAAAATGGCCGGGGTAAGTTAAAATAAAGAAATCAAGTCATTTACTTTAAATAACGTCCAAGGTCAAAAGTCAAAGGTCGAAGGTCCAATAACTTTGTAGGTTGTCGTTGGGACCTGGATTGATAAAAACCTACTAATTGTCTCTCATTTGTTTGGTGTGACGATTAACCTGGATCTCTGTAGATTTCCGAATTATTCGTCAGATACGTACCGCACTGTAGTAAAATTGCTTCCAGAAATTCAAGCAAAGTCTATATGTAACCAGCTATCAGTATCAAAGGAAGTCAAACCATGGACAAAGACCCTTCTGAGACATCGCCCAATGATTCGTCCCCGGACCGGGAAGAGGAGCGCCAAGAGAAAACCCGCACTTTACCCGTCGAATCGGATCAGCCCTTCATACCCGGGAATGTACCCGGGCAGATAGGCCACTACCGGCTCGTGAAAAAGTTGGGTGCGGGGGGGATGGGAGAAGTATACGAAGCCGAACAACTCGAGCCTGTTCACAGGAAGGTGGCACTGAAGCTCATCAGGCTGGGGATGGACAGCGAACTGGTGTCGTCGAGGTTTGAGTTGGAGCGTCAGTCGCTGGCGATGATGAATCATGTCAATATCGCACAAATATACGATGGGGGAGTCAGCGAACAGGGGCGCCCCTATTTCGTGATGGAGTATGTGGACGGGGTTCCTATAGACAGGTACTGCGATGAACAGAAGCTGGATACGCGAAAACGACTGAAGCTGTTTCAGCAGGTATGTGAGGGGATCCAGCATGCCCATCAGAAAGGGATTATCCACCGGGACATCAAGCCTTCGAATGTCCTGGTGGAAATCCGTGATAACAAGGCGATTCCGAAGATTATTGATTTTGGAGTGGCCAAGGCGATGCATCAGGCTGAAGAAGATGCGAAGGTAGCGACGCGGATGGGGCAGATCATAGGGACACCGACGTACATGAGTCCGGAGCAGGTCCTGGGGCTGGACATTGACACGCGAACGGATGTGTACGCGTTGGGTGTCCTGTTGTATGAGTTGCTGACGGGGATACATCCGCTGGACTGGAAGAGAAATCCACAGTGGAAGATGGAGGAAATCCTTCACCGGATATGTGAAGCGGATCCTTCCCGGCCGAGCACTCAGGTGAGTACGCCGGGCGACGATACTATGAATGTGGCGGAGCGGCATGGGACGGACTGCATGTCCCTGGAGCGGGAGCTGCGGGGGGATCTTGACTGGATCACGATGAAGGCGCTGGAGAAAGAGCGGGACCGCCGGTATAACTCTCCATCGGAACTCTCTGCTGACATAGAGCGGTTCCTGAAGAATGAACCGGTTTTGGCAAGCCCGCCGAGCACGGTGTACCGGGTAAAAAAGTTCGTTCGGAGGCACAAGGTGGGCGTGGCGGCTGCTGCTATAGTGCTGCTGGCGCTGTTGACCGGAATAACGGGAACCACCGTCGGTATGCTGCGCGCGGTGAGGGCGGAAAAGTCGGCGATGGAAGAGCTGGAAACCACCCGACAGACGGTGGATTTTATGGTGGGGTTGTTTGAGGTATCGGATCCGACCGGCGAAGAGCGGGTGAACAGGAACACAATTACAGCCCGGGAGGTTCTGGATCGGGGCGTAAAAAAGATCAGGCAGGAACTGCAGGAGCGGCCGCTGATTCAGGCCCGTCTCAAGGATACGATGGGAGAAGTGTACAGAAAGTTGGGAGCGTACGACGAGGCCGAATCCCTTGCAAAGGAAGCACTCCAAACCCGGATTGAAATGCTGGGGGATAATGATGTCGAAGTCTCGAAGAGCCTGAACAGCGTTGCCAATGTCTTATCTGAAAAGGGCGATTACGACGAAGCAAGGACAATCTATGAGCGCTCCCTGGCAATAAACGAGAAGATCTACGGCCCGGACACTCTCGAGGTGGCCAACACTTTAAACAATTTGGGCTTTGTTCTATCAGGGCAGGGAGATTTTGACGGGGCGATACGGTCGATCAAACGCGCCCTGGAAATACGCGAGAAAGTCCTCGGCCCGGAGCATGAAGATGTAGCGAATACACTAAACAGTTTGGGTACTGTTTATTACAAACAAGGGAAATATGCCGAAGCCGAGCCTTTATTTGAACGCACTTTAGCCATTCGAGAAAAATTATACGACGAAAACCATCCTTATCTGGCGCACACTTTGAGTAACCTCGGCCTGATACGCAGTACGCTCGGGCAATATTCCGGGGCAAAGGAGCTGCTTGAGAGAGCCCTCGCCATCCAGGAAAAAATCCTGGGGCCGGACCATAGCGATGTCGCGTCAGTGCTCAGCAACCTTGCCTGGGTACTGCGCTCCATGGGGAAACCGGCAGAAGCGAAACCTTATTTGGAGAGGGCAATAAAGATCCAGGAGAAGGCGGCGCCGAAAAACCCGGAACTGGCGCGCTTCATCCAGAATCTGGGTGAATTGATGCAGGAAACCGGCGATTATAAGAACGCGGAAGCTCTTATGGAACGCGCCCTTGCAATGAGGGAGAGTTTGCTGGGTCCTGAACATATGGAAACGGCGCAGAGCCTTCAAGGGCTGGCATATTTCTACTACTTGCAAAATCGCGATGAAAAGGCGGAGCTCTATTACAAACGTGCGCTTGAAATCCTCGAAAAAGCGCTAGGACCCGACGCAGCTAACAACGCCTGGAGTCTGGCGGGACTTGGATACATATACTCGAGACAGGGACGAAGCCAGGAGGCGGAACCGCTCTTTAAGCGGGCCCTCGATATCCGCACAAAAGTGTTCGGCCCGGAACATCCCTATGTTCTTGAGACGATGAATGACTATGCTGAAGTGCTTCGCAAGTTGGACCGCATCGATGAAGCCGAAAAGCTGGAAGCTCAAGTCAAGGCCGTCAGAGGAAAGCAGAATCAAGAGGCGGCTAAAGAATAATCCGGCGAAACCCTGACAATGAAACAGGTCCATTCCGGACAAATAGATAGCACTTTGGTATAGACAGGGGATTCATTCTGCTCGAGAAAGTGGTTGCGTGCAAATTCCCGGGTTTTTAAAACTGGAGATCCTCGATCGAGGGGGATGATGTGAAGTCGAGATTTATTGCGTAGCTTGGGATTAAACCCCGCCGCAAGCGGCGGGGTTTTTTATTTTGAGTTATTTTTTCAGGATGCGTTTCCTGTAAAAGCCTGTGATGCCTAATAATCCCGAGCCTAAAAGAATCAGTGTGCCCGGTTCCGGAACCTCATTCGGAAGAAGGCCGGACATGGTACCAATCCACCATTCCCTCTGAGGGTCAGAAGGATCAAACGTACTCGGTAAGTACCAACCCCAATTGTGCCTGAAGTCTAATTCATATAAATTCAAGGTGTTTGGAGTGGGAGAGAGAGTATTATATTCGTCGTTATCCGAATCGCTTATCCAGATCCCTAAATAATTTTGATCTAAGGTATCATACTGGTATCCAAACAATGTTACCGCATGCGCCCCAGCGGTCGCACATCCCCCCCCTATAGTGCAGACGCTATAATAGAGGCCAAGCTCTGTAGCATAACCGTTGTCGATGAAACTTCTAAGTTCGGCATCTGTGTGAGTAACGTCCGGATTAACGCTGAGATCTTCCCAAATCCTTACGTTTGCATTATATTCCGCTTCGGAATAATATCCTCCACCGCCAGTATAGATATCTGAACCCATCGCTTGCAAAGCGACCCAGGCGGGGTCAGCAGGATCTACTCCGCCGGTAAACCACCATTCCAAACCAAACCTGGTCCATGACCCATAGAGACCGGTCCAGTTAGCCTGGAAGTTAGCAAATATGGCATCTTCGTCGCCGTTAAAGGTTGCATCCCATCCGGTCCATGCGAGAATGTTGGCTGCAGGAGCCGCCCAACAAAAATTATTGTCAGTAGACCCCGAATTCTTCTCGGCGTCCAAAAACGACACACCGTAGTCATCAGGACCGGTCCCTGCCAAAAATACATCAATTCGATCTGCAAAGACCGAACTCGTTGCGCCTACTAACACAAAACTTGAAACCAATAAAAATAGCAGGATCTTGCTTTTCATAATCCATCTCCTCTTTCTTAGCAGGTCTTTTCTATTACGGGCTTATTAGTATTAAGCAATATCTTGTCCAGAAATGACATCTGCATAAATTATCCCATATGTCTCGTTTTTTCAGTAATTTACTTTAACCACTGAATAAATCATTTCTTCGGTCTGTCGGGTTTATAACCTAATGAATTGTAAAGTGATTTTACAGTGATTATGAAAAAACGCTTCATGAATTTGATAAATCACTGATAAACTATGATTTATTTATAAAAATGTTGCATTATCGATTGTAAATTTTCCCGACAATTCAGTTATCCTAAAATGTATTGTATAACCTCGATTTACGCCAGGATTATAGGGACGGACCACGCTAAAGCACTGATATAAAAGAAAATAATCCAAATATCACCCCTTAAAAAACGCCTTACACGTAGAAAAGGGCCTCCTTTTCTGCCGCTAAGAATAATAGATTAAATACCGCGTATA
>CAZPHK010000008.1:15806-27954 GCA_964586015.1 uncultured Acidobacteriota bacterium
AGATCACTGTGAATTTCCGAATTACTAGTCGAATCCCTGAGCACCGTAGTAAAATCGCTCCCGTAAATTCAAGCGAAGTTGCGTTTGAGCTGTTAGAAGAACAGTCTTTGAATTTCCTACGATCTGCACAATGGAGATTTCGACGCATGAACTTATTTAAAAACAATAATGGGTTCAACCGGTCCGGCATGATAGTTATTCTGGCTCTTGGCTGGGGTTTCTGGGCAGGTGTCATGGCGGATCAGGCCGCCATGGGCGCGTTCCGCTGGTTCGGCAAGAGGGTGGATCTTCAATTGATATCGGAAGCATGGGACGTTATTCAGCACGCCTACGTGGATCGCGCGGCAATCAAGCCGCAGGTGGTTACGTACGGCGCCCTCAGCGGGATGGTGGATGCGTTGGGAGACACGGGGCACAGCCGCTTTCTCACTCCGGATATGGTAAAGGAGCTCAGCAAAATTCAGGATGAAACGTTCGAGGGAATCGGCGCCGAAGTCCGGATCAAGGACGGGCACGCGGTCATCGCGGCAACTATGGACAATTCCCCTGCACAGCGCGCGGGCCTGCAAAACGGGGATATAATTTTGAGGGTCAACGGCACCGAAGTTACCGGATTGCCCCTCGATCAGGTGGTGGCGCGCGTATCCGGGCCCGCCGGCACCTCGGTGACCCTGACGATTCTCAGTCCTTCCACCGGACAGACACACGAAGTTACCATTGAGCGAGCTTCCGTTAAAATACAGGACGTCACCTGGCAGCGGCTGCCCGGTACTGAGGTGGCGCATCTGCGCATCGCGGCCTTTGGTCGCGATATGGCTTCGAATTTACGCACGGCATTGTCGGAGATACTTCGGAACAGCCTGAAGGGAGTCGTCCTGGATTTGAGAAATAATCCCGGAGGTCTCCTGGATGAAGCTGTCGACGCCACCAGCCAGTTTCTTGGTAGCGGCAACGTGCTGCTGATAAAAGACGCCGGCGGGAAAACAAAACCGGTACCTGTCAAACCCGGCGGAATGGCTCCCGATCTGCCGCTCGCGGTTCTTGTCAACAGCGGCACCGCCAGCGCCGCCGAGATCATGGCCGGCGCGCTCGGCGCCTCACACCGCGCAGAACTGATCGGAGTTGCGACCTATGGAACGGGCACCGTTTTGAGTGAGTTTGCCTTGTCCGACGGCTCCGCACTGCTGCTGGCGGTCGAGGAATGGCTGACGCCGGACGGCCGGGTCATCTGGCACAAAGGGATCACGCCCGATATTACGGTGGAATTGCCGGCGCACGCGGAATCGCTGCTTCCGGAAGAAGAAAAGGGCATGACCGTAGAGCAGTTCCGGGCCGCCAGGGACAGCCAATTGCTGCGGGCGCTCAAGTCTCTGGGTTTATGATCCGTAAAAGTCAGGAGCCGGCGCTACATGCACCTTTCGTCTTCATCCGACGGGTGATGATCAGGTTATGTTTCCGGAAAAAACGGGAAGTGAAAAAATTTGTGATGAGGAATCCGCAATGTTCTACGATCTGCTGAAATCAAGAAGAAGCATTAGAAAGTTTCAGAGTAGGGAAGTGGAGAAGGAAAAAACGGATGCAATCCTGAAAAGCGCGCTGCTGTCACCATCGTCACGGGCGAGGAGACCGTGGGAATTTATAGCAGTCACCGACAGCGAACTGCTGAAAAAACTTTCAGGATGCAGGGAGCACGGCTCTGGTTTTCTTGCGGGTGCGCCTCTGGGGATAGTGGTCCTGGCGGATCCTGAAGCTTGTGACGTCTGGGTGGAAGACGCCTCCATTGCATCGGTTATTATCCAGCTTTCCGCGCAGTCGTTGGGTTTGTCTTCATGTTGGATACAGGTGCGGGAAAGATACCATTCAATCGGTGTTAAGGCGGGAGATTACGTCAAAGGAGTTTTGGGGATACCCCCGAAATACCGGGTTGAGTGCATGGTCGCGATCGGCTACCCGGCCGAACAAAAAAGAGCGTACGAAGACGATCAGCTCCTATACGACAAAATACATATTAACCGGTTTTGAACAATATAAAGCAGGAATATCCGCTGCCGAGGTGGATACTTACAGAATTACAATGCCGGCGTAAGCGACGACCTGTCGATAATCGCCGCTCGCTTCGCCGGAGTTTGTGTAATCGATCAATCGGCTGGTAGAGGCGCCCATATCACGGCAGGCGACGAGAACCGATATAGTGGGAGCGAAGCCGCACATGCTGATGTTGTTCTCAATTACGGTGCGGTACAGTCCGGCGGGGTCGATTTCCAGCATCCGGTTGACGGCAAGCTGATCCTTGCGGGCCGCCGTTTCCGCCGATTCGTAGTGCGACATGTCCGAGCTCGCCAGCAGCAGGACGGGAGAATCCATAGAGCGGACGGCCCGGGCGATTCCATGGCCTAGAGCCTCCAGAGATCCGTAATTCGAAGTTCCGATACAGATTGCCGAAATCCGGAAGTCCGGTTGAATGGTCTGCAGGAACGGAACCTGGACTTCCAGGGAATGCTCTCTCAGGTGCGCGGTCGCATCTTCCCGAAGACCGGGACAGGCTTCGAGAAGGTGGCTGTTGAGTTCGCTATCTATGGAAACCGTTCCCAAGGGCGTATGCCAGGCTGTGTCGGGCGAAAGGGCAAGGGCTTCTCCCATCCCGGTATGGCTGGGCCCCAGCAGGATTATCCGATGCGGTACCTCTACAGCCGATAATACTTTTCCGGTTACCGAACCCGAATAAATGTACCCGGCATGGGGTACAACGACGGCTTTGGCCTGCAGCGGTGAGTCGTTTTTCCGGAAGAAGGACTGTATGGTTTCGCGAAGCGTTTCAGGGTCCGCAGGGTAGAATTGCCCGGCGTAAGCCGGCTCGCGTTCGTTTTTCATTTTATCCTGCAATGCAGGCTCTTAAGCCACGACGCATCGTTGTTCCTGGATATGAGCCGCAAATTCGTCGTAGAATTTCTGGATATAGCTTTCTATCGGCATGGCGGCGGCGTCTGAGAGCGGGCAGATGGTTTTCCCTTTCATGTTGGCGCAGATATCGAGCATAAGCTCCAGTTCGCCGGCTCTGCCACTACCGTTTTCGATCCTGGTAAGGATGCGGTACAGCCACTCCGTTCCTTCACGGCACTGGGAACATTGGCCGCAGGATTCCTCCGCATAAAATTTGGCGATGCGCCAGGCGGCTTTTACCATGCAGGTGGAATCATCCATGACAATGACGCCGGCGGATCCCAGCATGCTGCCTGCCTTGGCGACGGAGTCGAAGTCCAGCGCTACGTCGATTTGATCCGGGGTCATCACGGGGACTGAGGAACCGCCCGGGACTATAGCTTTAAGCTTTCTGTCATCGCGAATTCCTCCGCAGTGATCGTAAATCAGTTCCTTCAGTGTAATACCCATCGGGAATTCGTATACGCCGCGTTTTTTCACGTGTCCGCTGACCCCGAAAAGACGCGTCCCCGCATTTCGCTCCGTTCCGATTGAAGCATACCATTCGGCGCCGTTCTCTATGATGTGCGGGACGTTCGCAAGAGTTTCGACGTTATTGATGACGGTGGGGGCGCCGTAGAGACCGACGACGGCAGGAAATGGGGGCTTCAGACGCGGGTGGCCCCGTTTTCCCTCGATGGACTCCAGCAGAGCCGTTTCTTCTCCGCAGATATAAGCTCCTGCGCCGCGATGGATCGAGAGCTCCAGGTCAAATCCGGAATTCAGGATGTTTTTGCCGATGTATCCTTTCTCCCGGGCCTGGGTAATGGCCCTTTCGAGAACTCCCGCTCCATAAGCAAATTCTCCGCGGATGTATATGAACGCCCGGTGGCACGAGAGAGCATAGGCGCTGATGATGATTCCCTCTATCAGCTGATGGGGATCTTTTTCAATGATCAGACGGTCCTTGAACGTTCCCGGCTCGCTTTCATCCGCGTTGACGCAGAGGTAGATCGGTTTTCCGCTGTCCTTTGGGACAAAGCCCCATTTCATGCCTGTCGGAAAACCGGCTCCGCCCCGGCCGCGCAGGCCGGATTTCTTGACGGTATCAACGATGGAATCCGGGGTGTATTCCTTCAACGCTTTCGCCAGGTTCCGGTATCCCCCCAGGGATTCGTAAACATCGATCTGTTGAAGATTTTCAACATTCATATTCTTGGTCAGTACCTTAGTCGCCATGGGAACACGAATCCTCTTTGTTAAATTCGGCTATGATACTACCACAACCGCGTTTTTTTGAATGGAGAAATGAAGGGCGAGCGCTTTATTCGTGATGGCCTACCCGGACCTGTGCGGGCCGCAACAGCCGACCGTTCATTGAGTAGCCGGGCCTGACTTCTTCCACCACCGTTCCGTCGCGGCTTTCATCGGTGACGGGAATCCGGCCCACGGCCTGGGCTGTATTGGGATCGAACGGTTTGCCGATCGACTCGATCGATTCAACTCCGATTGCCTGAAGTTTTGTTCGGAACAGGTCCGCTGTCATTTGCACGCCTTCCAGAAGGTGCTCGACCGATCCGGTTTGCGAGGCGGCTTCAATGGCCCGCTGGAGATTGTCCATCACTTCCAGGAGGGGAAGCAGCATTTTCTGCTTGTCCAGCTCCAGACGGCGTTCGAAATCGGCTTCCAGCCTGGACTTCGTACGCGCTATTTCCTCGTCGATCTGCTTCTTTTTCTCTTCGAATTTTCGTTCCATTTCTGCGGTTCGTGCCATTAATTCCTCTACGAAAGCGGGATACCGCGGTTTTTCTTCAACCTTTGTTAAATCCAGTTTGTCGAGGTCCAGAAACTTCCTTCTGTCGACAACCTGGAATTCCGGGGCTTCCGATTCTGATTCTGAAATTTTCTGCTGATTTTCCATTTCTGCATCCTGATTTATGAATGGGCTAACGACGGCCCAGGAGTTTCTCGATACGTTTCTGCGTCGGCGGATGGGTGCTGAATATTTTCAGCAGTAAAACGGTTTTGAATTTATTGGCCATTGTATTCTCCAGAGAACAAAACAGGTATCGTACCACGGCGACTCAAGCATCGGATTTCAATGCCCCGCCCGATTATTCCGGAGACGGGGAGGGAGCAAAAACAAACTCTCCTGTTTTTTCATCCAGGTTCATCCGGATTTTGTCCCCGGGTTTTATGTCTCCATTTAACAGCATCAGGGCCAACCGGTCCTGGATTCTTTTCTGGATCAGGCGCTTCAGGGGCCTTGCACCGTAAACGGGATCGTAGCCTTCCCGTGCAAGCGCTTCGATCGCTTCCGTATTCACTTCCAGCTCCAGTCCTTTTTCCGCCAGGAGCCTGTTAAGCAGTCCGAGCTGCAGACGGACAATATCCTTGATGAGGTCCTGCGTCAGCCGGTGGAAAATGATGATGTCGTCGACCCGGTTCAGAAACTCCGGCCGGAAAGTGTGACGCAGGGCGTCCATTATTTGGGGTGTGGCGCTTTCGAGGTCGCCCTGGGCCTCTCCGATTGCCTGTCCGCCGATATTGGAGGTCATAATGATGACGGAGTTTTTAAAGTCCACGGTCCGCCCTTTCCCGTCGGTCAAGCGTCCGTCATCCAGGATCTGGAGCAAAATGTTAAATACGTCCGGATGGGCCTTCTCGATCTCGTCGAAAAGGATAACGGCGTAGGGCCTGCGACGCACCGTTTCCGTTAAATATCCTCCTTCCTCATACCCGACGTAACCCGGAGGAGCGCCGATCAGGCGGGCGACGGAGTGCTTCTCCATGTACTCGGACATGTCGATGCGCACCATGGCGCGCTCGTCGTCGAAAAGAAATTCCGCAAGCGTCCGGGCGAGTTCTGTTTTCCCGACTCCCGTCGGTCCCAGGAATATGAACGAACCCATGGGCCGTTTGGCATCCTGAAGCCCGGCCCTCGCCCGCCGTATTGCGTTTGAAACGGCCGCCAGGGCTTCGTCCTGGCCCAGGACCCGCTCGCGCAGGCGGCTCTCCATATGAACCAGCTTCTGTACTTCTCCTTCCAGCATTTTGCTGACCGGGATCCCGGTCCATTTCGCGACGACTTCCGCGATGTCTTCTTCGTCCACCTCTTCTTTGAGAAATTTCCGGTCTGCCTGCAATGCTTCCAGCCTGCTGTTTTGTTCGGACAATTCCTTTTCCAGCTGCACCATCGTTCCATAGCGAAGTTCCGCTGCTTTCCCGAGGTCGCCGGAACGTTCCGCGTTCTGTTCCTCCGCTTTTACACTTTCGATCTTTTCTTTTACGGTCTGGATGTCTCCGATGATTTCGCGCTCCTGCTGCCAGTGCAGTTTCATGCCGGAGCTCTTTTCGCGCAATTCCGACAACTCGCTCTTCAGCGACTCCATGCGTTCCTTGGACGCCTTGTCCTTTTCTTTCGAGAGAGCCTGTTTTTCTATTTCGAGCTGCGTAATCCTCCGTTCAACCTCGTCTATTTCCACAGGCATGCTGTCGATTTCAATCCGCAGCCGCGAAGCGGCTTCATCGACGAGATCCACTGCCTTATCGGGAAGAAAACGGTCGGCTATGTACCGATGAGACAGCGTAGCGGCGGAAACGAGAGCCGAGTCCGTGATTCTGACGCCATGATGCACTTCGTATTTTTCTTTCAGCCCGCGCAGGATTGCGATCGTGTCTTCAACGGAAGGTTCTCCCACGAATACAGGCTGGAACCGCCGCTCGAGCGCGGCGTCTTTCTCTATATGCTTTTTGTATTCGTTCAGGGTCGTGGCGCCGATACAGCGCAGTTCTCCCCTCGCAAGGGCGGGTTTGAGCATATTCGAGGCGTCGATCGCGCCTTCAGCCGCTCCTGCACCGACCAGGGTGTGAATTTCATCGATAAAGAGAACGACGGAACCGGCCGAATCCTCTATTTCCTTGAGGACGGCCTTCAGGCGGTCTTCGAACTCGCCCCGGTATTTGGCGCCGGCCAGCATGCTGCCGAGGTCGAGCGCAACCATCTGCTTTCTCTTTAGTGTTTCCGGTACGTCCCCGGCAACGATACGCTGGGCCAATCCTTCGACGATAGCCGTCTTCCCGACGCCGGGTTCGCCGATCAGCACCGGATTGTTTTTGGTCCGGCGCGACAGGACCTGTATGATTCTGCGAATTTCGTCATCGCGGCCTATAACGGGATCGATCTTTCCCTTACGGGCAAGCTCGGTCAGATCCCTGGCATAGCGTTTGAGCGCCTGGTACTTTTCCTCCGCATTCGGATCGGTCACCCGCTGGCTGCCCCGGACTGAAACAAGTACTTTCAGGATATCGTTTCTGTTCGCCCCGGATTTCTTGAGAAGTTCTCCGGCGAAGGTATCTGAAATGGATAAAGCCAGCAGGAGATGTTCGGACGATATATACTCGTCGCGAAACTGCTCCGATTCTTTCAACGCCTGCTGAAATACCTTGTCCAGTTTTGGCGATAGGGAAAGCTGCGCGCCGTCAACCTTCGGCTGTGACGTGAGATGCCGGTCCAGTTCCGCACGCATGGAATCGATGGGGACACCGAGTTTTTTCAGTATTTCAACGACAGTGCTGTTTTCTTGTAAAATAAGGGCTTCCAGCAGATGTTCGGGTTCGAGCATAGGGCTGCCCAAAGCCTCTGCACGGCTCTGGGCAGCCTGCATTGCTTCCTGCCCCTTCAGAGTGAATTTGTCTAAGCGCATAATGCTCCTCTATGGCCGGCGGACAAGGAATATAGGTGACACAGCCTATCCATCATCCCATATTCCCAGGCCTATTTCCAAACTCCTGTTGAGTATTAGTGAACGCTTACAGGAATTTCCCGCGGTTTGACTTCGGGCTTCTGCGGGATGGTTACCTTCAGAACGCCATTCTTGTACTCGGCACTGATTTTTTCGTAATCCACCGTGTCGGGAAGCCTGAATGATCGGGTGAAAGCTCCGTAGTAGCTTTCAATTCGATGGTACGTGCCTTTTTCGTCCTCGTTTTCCATTTTTCTTTCGCCCTTGATGGTTAATATGTTTCCTTCGAGTTTAAGATCTATTTCTTTTTCGTTTAAACCCGGAAGTTCAGCTCGAAGAATCAGATTCCCGTCTTTTTCCATGATGTCGACGGATGGGGCCCAGTGATCGTGGCTGTCCGACGCCGATTCGAAAAACGGGAAACCGTTGAAGAACTCTTCGAATAGCCTTGTGGTTTTCGGTACTTCTATTCTTCTAAAGGGAACTAATTTCATTTTTTATCCTCCTTTTTCTTATTGCAATCTTTATATATGATCTGAGTGTATTAATGTCAAATATTATGAGTGTATATTGCTATATATTCCTATAAAATCAGGTAAAATATTATTTTTTAGTACTTTGTCCAGTGCCTTTTGGGGCTTTAACGCCCCGGAAGTTGTTTCCCATGCATCCGGATTTCAGATAATACGGATGCCGAGGAGAAAGGGAATGAATGATCGTGATCCGGACAGCGGAGACGGAAAAGCTTATTCCGGAACGATATAACTGTCGCCTGAAGGATTCTTCATCCGGAGATTTGATTGCATGAAATGCGGGCTAAATCTTGTTATAACTTTATGATATAGTTATATTTTTTTCAGGAGAACAACCGCCGGTGACACTTGAGATGAAGAATACCCTTAATCTGCCCAAAACCTCCTTCAGCATGAAAGCGAATCTTCCGCAGCGTGAACCCGAAATGTTGCGCCACTGGGAGGAAATCAACATATATGGGAA
This sequence comes from uncultured Acidobacteriota bacterium, assembly GCA_964586015.1. Lineage (GTDB taxonomy): Bacteria > Acidobacteriota > UBA6911 > UBA6911 > UBA6911 > UBA6911. Next base: position 24,467 of record CAZPHK010000008.1, read on the forward strand.
GATTAGGAAAGCGCGCGCGGGATGCCCGAGTTTTGTACTTCATGACGGTCCTCCGTATGCAAACGGCGCCATTCATATGGGGCATGCCCTCAATAAGATACTCAAAGACGTGATCGTCAAATCCCGTTCCATGCTTGGATTTGACGCGCCCTATGTTCCGGGATGGGATTGCCATGGTCTTCCGATTGAAATCAAGGTCGAAGAAAAACTCGGTTCCAAAAAGAACGAGTTGAGCAAAATAGCAATCCGGCGCGAATGCCGTAAATACGCCGAAAAGAATATCGAGATCCAGAGGCGGGGTTTCAAACGCCTGGAAGTATTCGGGGAGTGGGCCGATCCCTATCTGACCATGAGCTATCAGTACGAGGCTGAAATCGCACGGGCTTTGGGGCATTTTGTCGACAAAGGACTGGTATATAAGGGACAGAAGCCGGTTCACTGGTGTTTTTCCTGCAGGACCGCCCTGGCGGAGGCGGAAGTGGAGTATGAAGACCACACGAGTCCATCGGTCTACGTAGCGTTTCCCGTGGAATCGGATCTTTCCGACCTCAATGCAGATCTTGCGGGGAAAGACTGGTCGGTCGTGATATGGACAACCACTCCGTGGACTCTTCCCGCCAACCTGGCTGTTGCGTTTCACCCGGACTATCAATATTCGGCCGTCAGGGTGGGAAACAAGGGGTATATCGTAGCATCGGAGCTTGTTAAAGCAGTGGCGGAGAAATGCGGCTGGACCGATATCTCGGAAGTCGCGCGTTTCCCCGGCAAGTCTCTGGAAGGCAGGAAGGCGCGGCATCCGTTTATCGATCGCGAATCCGTTTTTGTGCTCGGCAGCTATGTGACCCTGGATACCGGGACCGGTTGTGTGCACACGGCTCCCGGGCACGGGCATGACGATTACCTTACAGGCAAGAATTACGGATTGGACATCTATTGCCCGGTGGGGGATGACGGCTGCTTCTCGGAAGACATAGAGCATTTCGGAGGCCTCCCTGTATTCAAGGCGAATCCGAAAATAGTCGAATATATGAAGGGCATCGGAGTGCTGCTTCATTACGAAGACTTCGGCCACTCCTATCCGCATTGCTGGCGTTGTCACAATCCCATTATTTTTCGGGCAACGTCCCAGTGGTTTATATCGCTCGATGTCAACGGATACCGCGAACAGGCGCTGGACTCGATACGGAAGGTTCGCTGGATTCCCTCCTGGGGCGAGGAGCGAATCCGGAACATGGTTCAGGAGAGGCCCGACTGGTGCATATCCCGCCAGCGCGCATGGGGTGTGCCGATTATTGCCTTCTACTGCGCTTCTTGCGGTCATATCCTTATGCGGAAAGATGTCATCGATCACGTTGCGTCCATATTCGAGAAGGAAGGATCGGACGCATGGTATGTCCGGAAGCCGTCTGAACTGTTGCCTCAGGGAACGGTTTGCGGTAAATGCGGCGGGAATGACTTTAACCGGGAATTCGATATCCTGGATGTTTGGTTTGATTCCGGCAGCAGCCACCTGGCGACGCTTGGAAAGAGAGAGGATCTCCCATGGCCGTCCGATCTGTATATCGAAGGAGGAGACCAGTATCGCGGCTGGTTCCAAAGTTCTCTTTTGATTGCCGTGGCGCTGCACGGTAAAGCGCCGTACGGGACTGCGATCACACACGGATGGACCCTGGACGAACAGGGCCGGACGATGTCCAAATCGAAAGGGATTGGAATCGATCCCAACGATCTTGTCAAAGCGCGCGGAGCCGACATTGCGCGTCTTCTTGCCAGTTCGGTGAACTATGTCGAGGATGTGAGGATTTTTGACGAATTGCTCGACCGGCTGGGTGAAGCCTACCGGAAGATTCGCAATACCTGCCGTTTTATGCTCGGCAATTTGCGTAACCAGCAGGATTCCGGGCATACCCAATTCGACCCCGGAACCGATAGCGTGCCCTTCGAAGAGATGCTGGAGATTGATCGCTGGGCTCTGGCCCGTAAAGAGCAGTTGGTGAAGAAATGCCTCAGAAGCTATGAAGACTACCAGTTTCACCAGGTTTACAGCGCCTTGTATAATTTCTGCATCGTCGACATGTCCTCGTTTTATCTGGATATTTTAAAGGACCGCCTTTATACCCATGCGACCCACTCCCGGTCCCGGCGTTCAGCTCAGACGGCTCTGTGGGAGATTCTGAGCGCCTTCACCCGCCTCATCGCTCCGATCATGCCGTTTACGGGCGAAGAGGTCTACAACGCAATGTACGAAGGACTGGAATCTGCAGATCGGGCGGAGTCCGTGCATACGCTGCTTTTCCCAAAATATGCGCAGGAGCGCGTGACGGAACCTCTGATGTCTGAATGGGAAAAGATCAGGCAACTGCGCGAGTCGGTGTTGAAGGCGCTTGAGGAAGTCCGCCAGGCCGGTGTCATAGGCAATTCCCTGGAGGCAAAGGTCCGGATACAGTGCTCCGGGGAAGTCGCAGCGTTGCTCCGTCGGCACGAGAGTGATTTACGGTTCATCTTCATTGTGTCTCAAGTCGTCGTGGACGAGAAGGACGATGTAAAGGACAGCCTGAAGGTGGAGGTAGTGAAAGCCGAAGGGGAAAAGTGCGAACGCTGCTGGAATTTTTCCGTAAACGTAGGGAGTGATGCCGCGTATCCCACCTTGTGTGAGAGATGCGTACCCGTTGTGCGTGATATGCAGAAACCAATAATGTAATTGATGAAAAAATGGATAAACGACGAACAAGAGCTTACTGCCGGCTGTTTGTTACGAGGGCGAACACAAACTTGTCCGGCGCAGCTCGGCCGAAGCTTCGCTTCGGCTGGAGCGAAGCCGGAAGGTTCGCCCCTACGGTCTACTTACTGCTTTTTTATTTCCTGACTTCCAGCTTCTTTGTTTTCGCGTCGGATGAGGAAACCGCAATGGCCGGGATGCAGCGGCGGTATGCTTCCGTCCAAACCATATCGGGGTCATTTCGTTTGTCCTACAGCGACCAGAGTATTGAACAGGTCGAAACGGGAGTTTTCTGGCTGAAAAAACCTGCATTCATGAGGTGGGAATACCGCCATCCCGAAGAAAAACTCTTCATCGCCGACGGTCGTGAGACATATTTCTACGTGCCCGGAGATCGGCAGGTTACGGTGCAGTCGTTCACGGCCGAAGAACTGCTGAGTACACCCCTGAAATTTCTGTTGGGCGCGGAGGATGCCGGGGAAAGCTTTTATATCGAGCCGGAACTCGTACCTGATAAGGCATCCGAGGGAGCGCAATTCGTTCGCTTGATTCCCAAAAGCGAAGCGGATTATGCGTTCCTGATCCTGGAAATCGACAAGGCGTCCCATGATCTGAGACGCCTGACGATACGCGAGCATAGCGGAAACATCCTGGAGTACGCATTCGCCGATTTAAAAACAGATGTTAAAGTCAGCAATAAGATGTTCCGTTTCAAGATACCTGAAGATGCGGAAGTGCACCGTATGGAAAATTATGAATAATGCGTCTT
>CAZPHK010000008.1:28054-55906 GCA_964586015.1 uncultured Acidobacteriota bacterium
GAACATTGATGAATTCGCCGCGGCAGGGAAGGAAATAGCCATAAGAGCGGGGAAATATGCGCTCGACCGATTACGCACGGAATTTTCGGTCGAACATAAAGGAACGATCAATCTTGTTACAGAGGTGGATATTGCAGCGGAAGAAATGATCGTAACGGGCCTTCTGGAAAAATTCCCGGACCATTCGATCCTGGCCGAGGAAAAGAACAGTGAAACACGCAGTGGAGCCTTCAAATGGGTGATCGATCCCTTGGACGGCACCACAAATTATGCGCACGGCTTTCCTTTTTTTTCTGTCTCCATCGGGCTTGAGATCTCCGGGAGGGTGATGTTGGGCATAGTGTACGATCCCGTCCGTGATGAGCTTTTTGCCGCTCGTAAAGATTCGGGCGCATTCTGCAATGACGAACCGCTGCATGTGTCCAAAACGGAAAAACTTGACGCAGGTCTTCTGGCTACGGGATTTCCCTACGACATCCGGATCAGCAAACAGAATAATCTTGATAATTTTTGTGCTTTTGCCCTTCGCTGCCAGGGTGTCCGACGGACCGGATCGGCTGCCCTCGATCTGTGTTATGTGGCCGCCGGCCGGCTCGACGGGTTCTGGGAGTCCAAATTGAATCCCTGGGACTGCGCGGCCGGATACCTGCTTGTTTCAGAAGCCGGCGGTCTTGTGACCGACTACAGCGGCGGTCCCGCATCCATCTACAAAGCGGAGGTTGTTGCATCCAACGGCCGGATTCATCAGGAAATGCTTGCTGTCCTTAAAGAGATTTAAGGTTGAAGGTTCGTCGTTCAACAATCAGGGTGGTTTATAAACAACTGATTGAAGATTGGCGCTGACGGTGGAATCTCATTTATCGGGATTTAGTCGGTCTGTCATTGGGGATTGGGCGGCTTTACCATTTCTGTCTCTGCTTTTGTTCTAATCCGTAAACAAACCGAATCCAGTCGGATCGTTTTTAATCTGTAATCTTCAATAATAGGGCGAACACAAGGTTCGCCCCTGCATTCCTCCTTTGCCTTTTTAATAGGAGTCTCCATCCCTTCCGACTTCGAACTTCGTTTGTTTTATGCACATGTGATATTTTTATAGAGTGCTCCAGGATAAAATTAATTTATTGCCGGCCGATCCCGGTGTCTATATCTTCAGGAATGCCCTCGGCGCAATCCTGTACGTAGGAAAGGCGCGTTCTCTGCGACAGCGTGTGCGGTCTTATTTTCAGGCGGGCCGCCCCCTCGATTCCAAGACAAAACGCCTGGTGGAAGAAATCAGGGACCTGGAATATATCGTAACGGACAATGAAGTCGAAGCGCTTATTCTGGAATCCAATCTCGTAAAGCAAAATCAACCCCGTTACAACATTCATCTCAAAGACGACAAAAGTTTTCCGTACCTGAAACTGACGGTTCAGGAATCCTATCCGCGCATCTTTATAACGCGCCGGATCAGGAAGGACGGCGCTTTATACTTCGGACCGTTTCTTCCCGCGGCGTATGCGCGGAAGACTTTAAAACTTGTCAATAAATATTTCAAACTGCGGACCTGCAGCCTCGAAATTGACGGTTCTCTCGAGCGTCCCTGTCTCGACTATCAGATGAAACGATGCCTGGGACCCTGCGTTTCCGGTCTTTGCACGAAGGAGGATTACAGCCGTGCCGTCGAGGACGTGCGGCTCCTCCTTTCAGGCAGGACCGATAGCCTTATTCGCCGACTGGAAGTTCGCATGAATGAAGCGTCGGAGTCATTGCGCTATGAAGCCGCGGCCGTTTACCGCGACTGGATAGGCATGGTCCGTGACATTTCCGAGAGGCAGAAGATGGCTCTGGAAGGCCAGAATGACTGCGATCTATTCGGATACCACCAGGAGGGGCCGCAACTTGCGCTGGAAGTATTTGCCATGCGCGGAGGCCGGATGGTCGGAAGGCGATCGTTTTTCTGGGAGGACCTGATTTCCTTCGACCCCGGTGAGTTCTTTTCCCAGGCGCTCGAGCAGTATTACCTGCAGGACACTTTTACTCCGAAGGAGATTTATATCCCCGCGGACATTGAGGATGCCGATGTTTTGGAAGAATGGTTGTCGGCACGAAAGGGGGACCGGGTTCATGTCCGATCCCCGAAGAGAGGACTCAAGTCGGAAATGCTGGATCTGGTGATGCGCAATGCCCACATTTCTTTCGATAACCGTTTTCGAATAATAAAAGTCAAGGGAGAAGCTCTGCTCAAACCCCTTCAGGAAGCTCTGGGGATTGATGTGCTGCCCCGCCGTATCGAAACCTTTGACGTTTCTCATGTTCAGGGTACGGATACCGTGGCCAGCATGGTTCTTTGCGTCGACGGCGAAATGAAGCGGAGCGGGTACCGCAAATTCCGGATAGAAAAAATAAAAAGCCCTGATGATTATGCCGCCATGCGGGAAGTTATACACAGGCATTACGAGAACGTCCTGGAGCAGGAGGAAGGCGGCCTGCCCGACCTTGTCCTGATTGACGGAGGGAAGGGCCAGCTGGCGGCTGCGGTCTCTGCCCTTGACGAACTCGGCCTGGAAGGCCAGAGAGTCGCCGCTGTAGCCAAGAAAGAGGAGATAATTTTTGTAAAGGGGAAGCAAAATGGAGGAATTATGCTTCCAAAGGATTCGCCCGTTTTACACCTGGTCCAGAGAATGCGCGACGAAGCGCACAGATTTGCGGTTACCTATCATCGAAAACGAAGGGAATTGCGCGACTTCGATTCCGAATTAATGAACGTTCCCGGAATAGGGGAGACAAGAAAAAAAGTTCTTCTGAGAGCGTTCGGAAGTTTCAGCCGGGTCAAGGCTGCTTCGTTCGAGGAGCTCGCTCCCTATGTGGGACCGAAAGCGGCCTCGAGCATAATCAAACACTTCCGAGCCACGGGAGATAAAAATACGGGTTAAAACGTTGACAGGTTTGCAAGTTTCAGGTTCCCCTGGCATCGACGCTGAACCTGGAACCTGTCAACAGAACTTGCAACCTGTGAACCTGACAACCTGTAAACCTTCTATAAATTCCCGAATCACAGTATTTTCAATTTAGTTAAGCTGAAAGTAAAGCCGGCGGCAGACCGGATGGTGACGGGTATCACCGGAGCGGAAGAAAACCGGCCCCGTGCCTGTAATAAATATCAAGTTAAAGCTAAATCAACCGGCCGAATCCGTCGATCTGATACTCATGATTACGCTACTCTTATTTCTTGCATTACAGTCGACGGCATCCGCGGAAATGGCATGCATCGGATCCGTTGTGGACTTTACCATGCCTGCAGACCTTTACATCGCCGGTGTCGAACAGGAAGGGACTGCAATTCTGGCCAGTGAGGACCAGATTGTTTATCTGAACGGGCCAAGAACCGGTCTCCTGAAGGTGGGCGATATCAATTCCGTCGTTCGTCCTGAAGGAATGGTCCGGGATCCTTCGACCGGAAACGACCTGGGAATTTACTATAAGGATCTGGGAGCTGTTCGTATCGAATCGGTTCAGGATGGCTTTGCAATAGGGCGTATTGTTCAATCATGCTGCGAAATGATTAAGGGCGATCTTGTCGTTCCTAAAAAGGAAAGGCCCGCTGTAGAAGCGCAGGAGAATTTTTCGAACGAACTGACTCTCATTCCTGCCGGCAGCACTACCGGTTCGATACTTCTCGGAAATGATAATCTTCAGGAATTGTCGACGGGGCAAATCTGCTTTATCAACCTCGGATCAAAGGATGGAGTGAAAACGGGAGACCGATTCACGGTGTTCCGGGCCTTCCCGCCTTTTGACAGGAAGGAAATAGGCGTGGCGGAAGTGCTCAATACCGGAACCGGGTATCTCAACAATCAGCAGACCAACCGGAGAAAGATGAACGCAGATCTTTCCAAACGCAAACTTCCCAGTAAGATACTGGGAGACATTGTCATCGTGGATGCCGGAGACAGTGTCTCAGCCGGAAAGATAATCAACAGCCTGTCGGAAATTCATCCAGGGGATTCGGTGGCGAAAAAGTAGGTTGGCCCGTATTTCTTACAGCCGAGATATTCAACAAAATTTTTGGTGAATATCTCGGCCGGTTTCATACTGCGGCGACTTGATTCTTAACTCCTATGGGCACAGCATGCCGCGCCCATCCTTCAATGCCTCGGTTCGACGGCTTTCCATGCCTCAGCAATAGCAGCCCGGCGGCAATTCATGGCGGAAATCGCGCGTGACTGTTTTTAGATCGCGCTGTAATCGGAAATAATGGATTTATCTCCGAGAACGCATCCCGGGCGCAGGCGCGCGCCTTCTCCGATATGACATTGCCTGCCGACGATGGCGCGCTCAAGGCGGGCATACGGCAAAATTCGCGTTCCGCTCCAGATGACCGAGTCTTTTATCAGCGCTCCCTCCTCGATTCGGCACCCTTCCCCCAAAACGGAGTTTTCGATGGCTACGCCCTTTTTAATGATGCATTTCCCATCCATGATGGAAAAGGAATCAATGGAAACCTGTTGCTTTTCCCAATTATTCGGAGGGCATGCTTTTTGTGGGTAGCCGGGGAGCTTGGTTCTTCCTGAAATAATTCCGAAAGTGGCTTCCAGGTATTTCTCCGGGCTTCCGATATCCTGCCAGTATCCTTTGGAAAGAAAAGAATAGACTTTCGCCCCCTCCTGAACCATCGTGGGAAAGAGTTCGCGTTCGAGGCTCTGGGGCCCGTCGGAGGGAATGCGGTCGAGGACGGAAGGTTCCAGTATGTAAATGCCGGCGTTAATCGTGTCTCCCATTACATCGTCTTCAGCCGGTTTTTCCGTAAATCGAACGACACGGCCCCGGGAATCCGACTCTATAAGCCCGTAGCCGGCCGGATTCATGACGCGTGTTGTGGCAATTGTAGCTTCGGCTTTCTTGGCCCGGTGATATTCAAGAACTTCCAGAAGATCAATATCGGTAAGGACGTCTCCGTTTAATACGATCGTTGTATCGTCGATAAGATTTCCCGCCGCTTTCAGAGCTCCGGCTGTTCCCAGGGGAAGATCTTCGTGCGTGTAGCGCATTGTAACCCCGTACTTCATGCCGTCACCGAAGATGTCCGTGATTTTCCGGGGCTGATAGGAAAGACTGAGAATGATTTCAGTGATTTCCGCGCGCTTGATATGGTCGATCTGGAAAAAAAGGAACGGGATATTGGCTAACGGAACGATGGGTTTTGGAGTGTGCAGTACCAGAGGCCGCAATCTTGCTCCCTTTCCTCCCGCGAGAATAAATGCTTTGATCACTGGATTCTATCCTCCTGAAACAACTCATTTTATCATAAGACCGGATCGACAGGAGCGTAAATCGAAAGCGCGACTTGGTGACGCATTACGATACGGGATGATCGATCCCGGGATCCTTTGCAGCGCCTCGGTGAAAGGGAAGCGTTTTTGAAATCATCGCTGCTGAACCCTTCCGGCGAAAATGGCGCCGAACCGTGCAGAATCGATCCTGTGCCATCGTTTCCGGCAATAAATAATATGGCATAATGATTTATAAATTATGATACCCTCTTAAGCATGAATTTGCCGAATTCTTTGACGCTGGCCCGAATTTTCCTGGTCCCGATGGTGGTTGCAGTGTTGTTGACCAAAGGGATACCCAATTGGGTGTTCTGGGGGGCAAGCCTGTTTTTAGCGACCGCGTTAACGGATCTTCTCGACGGGTACCTGGCGCGAAGAAGAAAACAGGTTACGACCCTGGGGCGGCTGCTGGATCCGGTTGCGGATAAACTGCTGATTTCCTCCGCGTTGATATCGCTGGTGTGGCTTCAGATGGTGCCGGCGTGGATGGTGGTGATTATCGTTGGAAGGGAATTCGCCGTAAGCGGATTGCGAAGCATCGCGGCCCACGAGGGGTTCAGTATCAATGTCTCGCCGCTGGGTAAGGGGAAGATGGTTACCCAGGTCGCGGCTGTTGTGGGAATACTCCTGGGCCATAAATACGAAGGCTGGGTTCAGAGTACCGCGAAAGTCCTTTTATGGGCTGTAGTTATTCTTGCACTTGTTTCCATGATTCAGTATTTCAGGGAGTTCTGGGCCAAGCTCGATACCAATATTAAATATCGGGAGAAGCGGGCCCTGAAGGCGAAAGAACGTCGTCAGAGGCTGGCGGCCGAACGCCGGGAACTGGGTCGATTGCGCAAGATGGAGCGTATCAGAAAACAGCAGGAAGAGCTGGACCCAACCACGCCCGGCTGATGAAACTGAAGGAGCGGCAATGCTTGATGATTCGGATAAGGCCAAGCTGCTGAATCTGGCAAGAAGAACCCTGGAAGATCACTTTATCCGGGGATCGATGCCTGATTTTCAGACCGACTGCCCGGGATTGCTGGAGCAAAAAGGCGCCTTCGTGACGCTGCACAGGGAAGGGGACCTTCGGGGCTGTATCGGACAACTGGAGCCCGAACACGAGCTCTTTAAGACGGTGCAGCACTGTACTTTAAGCGCAGCTTTCTCGGATCCCCGGTTCCCTCCGCTGCAGCAAAAAGAATTGGACGGCCTGAATATTGAAATTTCCATCCTGACGCCTTTCCGCCGCGTTGAAAACATTGAAGAAATAACCGTCGGCAAACACGGACTCTATATCGTCAGGGATCATTTCAGGGGACTATTGCTGCCGCAGGTGGCGGTCCAATACCGGTGGGACAGGATCACTTTCCTGGAGCAGACCTGTTATAAAGCCGGTCTGGAAGAATCGGCGTGGAAGGATCCTGAGACTGCTATCTATATTTTCGAAGCCGAAGTTTTTTCGGAACCAGAAGTCTTCCCTTAACCCGCCGCAGCAGAAATCTTGTGAGAAATGCGGATTTAGACCGTTTCAGCCCTTGTTTGCAGCTTTTCTTCAGGCTCCGCCGTTTGCCCTGCACATATTCCTGTTTGCAGAAGGACTTTTTACCGCGGCATAAAACCTCCTTGTCCTTATAGCCTCGCCTGCAGCTTCATGATATATGTTAAAGCATGAATCTCGGCGGATTTACCCTAATGCACATCGGCAGGATCAGGCTTATTATCGACTACTCGTGGATCGTCATGTTTTTCGTGATACTGATCATTACGAAAAGCTTTTTTTCTCAGGCCTACCCCGACAATACAGCTCCGTTCTACTGGTTGATGGGAGGCGTTTCCTCGATATTGATTTTTCTTTCCGTTGTCGCTCATGAGCTTGCCCATTATTTTGCGGCAACGAAATACGGGATTAAGATTACCAGTATACGGCTGCATATTTTCGGCGGATATCTACCCGTTGCGCAGGAGCCCGAATCGGGACGTCAGGAGTTTGTTATTGCCCTTGCAGGCTGGGCCGCCAATATAGTCCTGGGGGGATTTGCTCTTGGGATTTATTCCTATTTCTGGTTGATGCAAAAGGCAACACCCGTGGCGGGAGTCGCGGCCTGCCTGTTGGCAGCCAATGGCCTTCTGGCCGTGCTGCATATGATTCCCGGGTTCCCTCTCGACGGAGGACGTGTCTTGAGGGCCATTCTTTGGGATCGCTGGAACGATATCTCGCGCGCCACCCGAGTCGTCAGTCAAATAGGAAACAGCCTGGCGCTCTTTTTCATAATCTTCGGGATCCTACAATTTCTACTGACGCAGAACCTGTTTTCCGCTCTGTTTTTTTTCGTAGGGCTGTTTATGAAACAGTCTGCCATGGGCAATTATCAGAACATCCTGCAGCAAAAGGCTCTGGGACAGGTACCGGTCCGGCAGGTTATGAAGGAAAATGTCGTGACGGTGGACTGGCTGATTCCCGTTGAGGAACTGGTGCATGAATATATTTATAAGCACAAGTTCACGCACTTTCCGGTATTGAATCAATCCGAGTTGATCGGCATGGTTTCTTTGGGAGGGGTCAAATCGGTTTCCAGAGATTTGTGGACCTTTAAGCAGGTTAGGGACATAATGGTGTCCATTGAGGATGTGGCCTGCGTGCAGCCCTCGGACAATGCATCCGAGGTGCTGAAGAAGATGGTTTCCGAGAAAATAGAGCTTATGCCGGTAATGGAAAACGGGGAACTGGTCGGCGTTGTTTCGCGGGACGATATAATAAACCTCTTCAGAATTAAAACGGATCTCGGAACCGCGTAAACGAAAAAAGGTATGATCCTGATCTTTTTAGGGAGGTCGTATGATCCGCTCCATTCTTGTAGCTTTGGCTGAAGCTCCCGGCGACATCAGCGCCAAAAACTATGCTTTTTGGCTGGCCAGAAAAGAGGGCAGCCACGTCCATGCCGTTGCGGTGCTGGATATTACGGCGTTTGAAGTCCCCATGATCGGTACGCCGGACGGTTTTATGCCTTCGGTGGTGCCGCATTCCTACAGGGAGAGCCAATCCTTGATGGATGAAATGAACCAGAGATGCCGGGATCGATTGGACCGGTTCGCGGAAGAATGTGCTTCCCGCAACATTTCGTGTTCCACCGAAACCAGAACCGGCATACCCGCGGAGGTAATCAGCCAGGGTGCCGTAGCCCACGACATCGTTGTAGTTTCACGCACCGGCTACAATCCTACCGCGAATACGAAGGAGACTATCGATTCCCTGGTGGCCCCCGTCATTCGCAGCTCCGTTCGGCCCGTCCTGGTTGCCGGGACGGAGTTTCAGGAGGAGAACGAGATCCGGAATATTCTCGTGGCGTATGACGGCAGCACCCATTCGGCCCGCGCTCTTTTGGTTGCCGCGGAACTTGCCGACCGGCCGGAAACCAATTTGACGCTGGTTACGGTCGTTCCCGACGAAGATTCCGGTGCGGAAGTACTCGCTCCCGCGGAGGCTTTTCTCGCCCATCACGGGGTGACGCTGAGGAAACAGATCGAAATCAGTTCCAAACCCGCATCCGTGATCAGCGGACTGGTCGCTTCCGGAGACTTTGATCTGCTGATTATGGGAGCTTACGGCCACAGTCCTATCCGTGAGGTTTTATTCGGAAGCACGACGGAACGAATTCTGTCCCATTGCTCCGCCAACGTGATTCTCCAGTCTTGAGAAATAACAGACAAATTAAACCCGTATTTCTCAACGCCCAAAGGATACCCGGGCGTGCTTTGGGCCCTGTTTCAATACTGCGGCAACTTATTAAGCGAAGCGGCAGAACCCCGCCCAAAGCATCGCCATGAAACTCGGTGATGCTCTGGGCTTGTGAGAAATGCGGGTCAAGAAATTTTTCTGGAAACGCGGAGTACATTCTGTTTTTGCTTCCTCCGGTTTCCCGGGTACGGGCCGAAACCGCATTTGATCAATTCCCGCGCCAGTTTCTTGCGTCCGCGGTAAAGGCGGTTCATCACATTTTGGTACGGTTCAGGATGAAGCTGCTTTGCGATTTCTCCGGCGTTGAGCCCGGATACAAGGAGTTCCATCACGCGGCGTATATCCGGCGGGAGTTCAGCCAGTTTCTCGTCGATGATGGACCGCAGCTCCTTGTGCGATGCCGTGATTTCGGGCGTCGCGGCGTCCCGGGCCGGGAGTTGAGCCTGCTGCATGTCGGGGCGTTTTTCATTCAGGACCGCCTGCCGACGGGCTTTGCGGTAATAGTTGCCCACTTTGTTCCGCAGGACTCCCTGGCACCAGACAAGAAGGCCTTTCTTCAGTTCCTCGCCGGGATTTCTGGAAATCATTGTCATTAGGGTGTCCTGTACAAGATCTTCCGCATCATTGGCGTTCAAGATTCGATGGCGGGTAATTTTATGCAGCGCCGTTCGGACGGCGGCGATTTCGTCCTCCCCCCATTTCAACCGGGACTTCGTTCGGTATTCCTCGCGGGAAGGGCGTTCTGCTATGAAAAGGAATTTGCATTCTGGATAATAGGAAGCGGAATTGTACACCGGTAATTCTCCGAATCAAAAGGTTGATGGATTGAACCTGCGGAAAACGGGAAAAGCTTGTTTGCAGGTTCCCGATTGAATTCGAGAGAACTACTGAGGCAGGGAAAAGCTAAACGGAATTTATGGGAGATGTCAAGGCTAATTGTGTTGATAATCCGGTGATCGCACCGCCGGCTTGAGGCGTTTGTTTGTAAAGAGCTTTCCCGCCCTTTTTTTTCAACGGGAAAAGGAAAACGGGAAACGAAAGGCTTGAAATACCGTTTACGACCCGATATGCGGGGCAGGCCAGGTCACGTCTTCCAGACGTGGCCGGTTACTGCGTCGGCAGATTATTCGGAGCGTAGTAACCCGGGCGTGCGGTTATGAGGGCTCCCGGAGCATTTACCCTGACGTCGATGCTGCGGTAGGATCCGTCATTGACCTTGTTGTTGGAGATGTATCCGAGGGTGTACTGGTTCCGCAACTCTTCGTCGACTTCTTCATAGATGTCATCCAGCTGCCCGAACATGTTCGGATACAGCACGCGCCCGCCGGTTTTATATGCCAGATTGCGCAGTAAAAGATCATATTGAGCGAGGGCTTCATGCGGGATGCTGTAATTCGAATTTTCCTCATTTGCCATGCGATACAACTGTCGAAGGGCTTCCGTTTTGCTGACAACATATATGGCCGCTTCCGAGCGTACCGCTGCTTCCACGGCTTCTTTGTAGGGTATGGAACTTCCGGTGTCTTCGCCGTCGCTCATGATAATGACTGCTTTTTTTTCTTCTATTCCTTTAAATGCATCGCTGCAGACGGCCCAGACGGTGTCCCACAGCCTTGTTTTATCTTTGCAGTAAATGGAACCCAGCACGGCATCCATTTTGTCTGTCTTATTTCCCCAGTCCATTTTCAGGCGGATGTCCGTGTTGAACGTGAAAAGCGCAAACTGATCTTCCGGGTGAAGATGCTCCACAAATCTTTTTGTCGCGTACATGATCGTGCCCCATGCCGAGCGGACGCTTCCGCTGATATCCAGTACGATGGCGATTCGCGTCGGAAGTGCTTCCTGCGAAAAGAGCATGATTTCCTGCGGAACTCCGTCTTCATAAACGCGGAAAGCGTCCTTAGGCAGTCCCTTGATAAAACCCCCTTCGGGCTTTCTTACGGTGACGGGCACCGTGACCATGTTTACTTTGACCCTGACCTGGAATCCTCCCTGTCTTGTGTCCGGTGTTTCGGATGCATTCTGTAGCGGCCCGCTCCACAGGCTTGCGGATGCAAAAATCAGGATTAAACTGACCAGCCAGGGCTTGTGGTGCATTTTCATGAGTCTTTTTCCTGTTTCCCGGAAAGGGATTTTGAGAATCGCCTCTCCAGTGCCGTCGGCAGCTTTGTATAAATATCCCCGAATCCGCCGTTGGACATGATCACGATAATGTCGCCCGGGCGGACTTCATCGCATACTTTATCAATAATACCTTCGACGGTCGCGGGATTCCAGGCGCTGCGCCCTTCTTTGCGCAGAGTTTCGACAAGCAGGCGCAAATCGAGCCTTTCTCCGTCGGGTACCTTCTCCGGTCTGAACAGGGATGCAACGGCTATGCAATCGGCCGTGCCGAGAGCGCGGGCTATATCCTGCTGGAAAACATTCCGCCGGCTGGTTGCCGAGCGGGGTTCGTAAATCGCCCAGAGCCGTTCTGGATTGAATGCCTCCCTGACGGAACCGAGCGTTTCCAGCACCGCGGTCGGATGATGGGCAAAATCCTCATATATTCGGATGTCGCCCACGGTGGCGCGAAGCTGCAGTCTGCGACGAACGCCGGAAAAAGTTTCCAGGCCCCGCCGGATATCCTCCCCCGGAACTTTCAGGTAGTTCAGGATTGCCGCGGCAGCCAGGGCGTTGCGGATATTATAGCTTCCATACACGGCGAGACTCACTCTGCAAAAGTGCTTCCCGCGATAAAGAATGTCGAATTCGGTCCGGTTACTGCGGTATTCGATGTTTTTCGGGCACCAGTCATGGGACGAGTCCATGCCGAAGGTTTCCGTCTTTGCACGGCAGGCCCGGCAGGCTTGCAGGGCTGCCGCACTGTCCCCCCCCGCGGCGAGGAAGCCCTGCTCCGGTATCAGATGAACGAATCGGCTGAACTGGAGCTTGATTGATTCCAGATCCCGGTATATGTCGGCGTGATCGAATTCAATATTTCCGACAATCGCTGCATAGGGCAGATAGTGAAGGAATTTCGGCCCCTTGTCGAAAAAGGCCGAATCGTATTCGTCTCCTTCCACCACAAAGAATTTCCCTCCGCCCAGTCCGTAGCTGGAACGGAAGTTTTCCGCGATCCCTCCGATGAGAAAATCGGGTTCGAGTCCGGCCGCCTTGAGGGTCCACGCGATCATGGATGTGGTGGTTGTTTTTCCGTGCGTCCCGGTAACGACTACTGGAATCCGGTCCCGGAGAAAGAAGTGTTTGAGGGATTCCGGGAAGGATAAATACGGCATTCTCCGGTTCAGCATGTGTTCGATTTCGGGATTCCCCCGGGAAAGGGCGTTGCCGACAATAATGAGGTCCGGACCGGACTGGAGATTTCTAATATCGTATCCAGGGAAAACGGGTATTTCCTTCTGTGCGAGAAAGTCGCTCATCGGCGGATAGATGCCCTCGTCGGATCCCGTGACTTCGTAGCCTTTTTCCTTCAGCATGGCGGCAAGCGAAGCCATACCGGTGCCGCAAATACCGATTAGGTGTATTCTACGAATATCAGATGTCAGCATATAAAGGTTCAAGGTTCAAGGTTCAACGTTCAAGGTTCAACGTTTTTTATATAAATATATGGCGCCGGGCATAATCTTTCTGAATTTTCGAATGGGATTTTCAAATTTTGAATTTATCTGACTTCCGACTCCAGAACGTTAGCAAGTTTGCACGTCGGCAAGTTAACAGGTTCTGTCGGCAGGTTGCAAGTTACAAGTTTCCCTGACTTCGGCGCTGAACCTGCAACTTGTCAACAGAACTTGGCAACCTGAGAACCTGATAACTTTTAAACTGCATAAGAGCTGCCGAGTCTGAATATCAAATCCGGTGAAGCTAAAAGCTCGCCTGATTCTTGTTTTTTGCTAAAAGGGCGAACACAAGGTTCGCCCCTACAATCCTCCTTCGCCTTTTTGACAGGAAACTCAATCCCTTCTGACTTTTGACGTTTGACCTCGGACTTCGGACCTGGGACGGTTTTATTCGTATCTCAGCCCCGTGATTTCGTACGTGATCTGCTTCGGATCCCAGTAGTATTCAACCGATTCGACGCCTATTGAAAAGCGGCGTCGTTCAAGCGGTTCCATCGGCTTGCTGCTGTATCCCGCCCTGGGCCTCAGCGCAAAGGCCGTTCGTTCCTTCGAGACTTTTCCCCAGACATCATAGAGAGTGATATGCAGTTCCAGGGCGTCCAGTTTTCTATCGCCGTCGTTCACGATTGTCCCGGATATCATCGCAATCCTTGCCTTGTTGAAGCTGACTCCCAGAACGGCCTTGACGTTCTCAATCCGAATTTTGGTCTTGTAATATTCAAAATCGGTGTTGCCCGGGCGAAGCAGACCGGGCACTTCCACTGTTGTGGAATCCGATTTTTCCGGTGTTGTTTTCTGGAAGAAAATAATGGAGAAGACGACTCCCAGGATGAGTACGGCCAGAATCGCGGCAATGATCAGGGTAAAAGAATTGGATTTTTCCCGGGGCTGGGAGGCGAATTCTACCATTTTCCTGGTGCCTTTTCGTTGCCTGGCGTTTACACGATATCCATACAATGCAGGATTATAGCAGATATGGGCATCTTGTGAACGTTCTAACGTTCAACGATGAACGTGTGAACGTTAAAAAGACTTGTCCTCCCGGTCCGGACCATGCTGTATACTCGAACGGAATATCGGAGTCCACGGATCCCATTCTTCACTCGGAATTCTGTGGAACTTTATGAGATCGATTCAGTGTAAAGAAGGAAGCGAACCTGATATATTCCGAAAGAGAGCGGTGCGAACCGATTGAAGAATTGAGTCTTGAAGTAATGGCGGCTATTATAGGGAATTTACATATCCAGGGATAAAAGATGGTACGAAACGGTTTAAGACATCTGCTGCTGATTATGGCGTATGTGATCGCCGGCTCCCTTTTTTCTCCAGCGCAGACCCATGTCTCCCTTCCGGAGCTGAACACGAAGCGTCTTTTAAACGGTCTTCAGATTATCGTAGCGCCGACCCCCTACCTGGACGATAGCATGGCCATAGGCCTGGTGGTCCGCTACGGATCCTCATTTGATATGGCGTACAAAGGGGGCGTGGCCAACCTTCTGTCCAGGATGTTCATGAAAGCCACTGTGGACAGAACAGGCGCGGACATACAGGAGGAGCTGGCATTGCTGGGCGCAACCCTGGATGTCACATGCGATTGGGACGGATTCCGGTTTATGTTGAAAGGCGACAGCGCATCCTTCGAACGGGCACTCCTGCTGTTGTACCAGGTTGTCTGCGAAGCCCGGTTCACGGAAGAGGACCTGTCGGCCGCAAAGAGGGAAGTCCTTGAGGAATTGCAGCAGACTCCAGATCCCCGGACCCGAATTCACGAGCAGTTCGAGAAGCGTCTTTTCAGAGAAACCACTTACGGGAGAGCCCGAAAAGGAGTTCCGGAGATCGTGAATACAATGACTGCCGGAGATATAAGATATTTTTATCGGAGACATTTCTCCCCGGGAGATGCTTCACTGCTGGTAGTCGGCAATGTACCCCCCGTGCAGGTTCTGCAGAAGGCTACGCGAATCTGGGGGCTCTGGATTAGAAAAGACCGTATTCCGCATACATTCGCGCCCGCCCGGGAACCCGATGAGGATATCAATCTCATTGAGGACGATCCCGATTCCGCGGCCGTACAGTTCATAATGGGAAATTTATCACCCAGACGATCCGATCCCCTGTTCGCCAATGTGATGCTGGCGGCGAGCATTTTACGTGATAAATTGAGAAGACTCCTCCCCACCTCGCTCCTGACGGTAGGGCTGGAGGGTCGGCGCATGCCGGGTGCCTTCTATATCCAGGGGCAGGCGGCCGCCGAGGAGACGATAGGCCAGATTCTTAAGATTCAGGATGCGGTTCAGGAAATGAAACGGATTCCGGTTTCCGCAGAGGAACTGGCAGGTGCGCAGAATCGAATCATAGAAGAATTCAACAACGAGCTGGAGACTACCGACGGATTATGCCGGATAATGATGGATTCGGAGCTGTTCCGCCTGGGCAGCAACTACGCCACTGCCTTCCCCGAAAGGATCAGGAGTTGCGATGCGGATGCCGTCAGGCAGGCAGCCAGGGATTATTTTCTCCCCGGGAAAAAAATCATGATCCTGAGGGGTTCCGTAAATGCATTGAAATCCGACCTTAATCGTCTCGGTGAATTCAAGCGGTTTCTTCCCTGAAAAGAATCCGAAAAGCATGGGGGGAATTGATCTTGCTGCACGATCTCACCGATTTTTTGAGGCTTTCCGCCGCTTTGCATATGCAGTTGTCCGCGCAAGGCGTGGGTAGGGAAAATATTCTGCAGTTAATTACAAATCACGCGCCGCTGGAGCAGCCGGGCGATCGGGAAGTCCTTCTGCAGGTGTTTGAATATCTTTCGGACGCATACGGTATGAGGAAGCGCCTCGTCGGCCCGCCGGCAATTCTGCATCCTGTGCGTGCAACGGCGCTGCTCAATATGGCTGCCGACAAACCGCGGCTCCTCGATATGCTTACGGAATTGCTTCACGATAAGTGCGAGGATATCACGATCGACATACTGGGACGCGATCGTTTTACGGACGTGGAAGCCAAATTTGTCCGTCTGCTTAAGGCTATTGATCCTACCGATGAATGGTATCTGATGGAACGGCTGGATCATTTGACGATCAGAAGAGAGGAATCCTATTACCAGTATATAGGGAGATTACTGGATAGAGCCGCTATAGTGCAGGAGCTTGTTCGTGTAAAACTGGCCGATCGCCTGGACAACACACTGGATCTTCATATAGAAGTCGAGGATTCCCTTCGAAGCGCTGATTTCTTCAGGTTGATTTTTGAGGCCGTATTCCTGCCTACAGGAGCAGTCTATGATCCGGGGCGGGAGCATCCGATAACCCCGCCACTCAACGGTGCCCAGCGCCTTTATCAGCTTTTTAAAAACACGGTGCTTCTTTCCATGATCCGCGAAAAGCATCTGGCGGTTGAGGACCCCACCGCCCGAAGACTTTTGGAAGCTCTTGCTTTAGCCAGTATGTACGAAGCGCAGCGGATAACCCTGCACATTATGGCGTATCATGTAACCGACATCGAGCGGCAGCGATCCTTGATGATGGACGTTCTGCGCTATGCCCAGGAGGGGGGAATGATGCGAATTACTTCCCCGAGCCAGCAGTTCTCCCTGGACGGTCTTTTCATGAGGCAGTTCGATCACGTAGACTCCGGAGTGCGGGGCACACACCTGGATAAGCTATACCAGGATAAAGGTTTAATGCTGCAGGCCGCGCTGGGCTTCGTGGTAATATTCCTCAATTTTGTAAATTCGCCCGATTACTGGATTCACGGGATCAGCGACCGGGGCATCAGGGTTGCCGAAAATTAAACAAGAGGAGAATGATGCATATTGTCATTACGGGTGGCGCGGGTTTCCTCGGCAGTCACTTATGCGATAGTCTTCTGGCGAAGGGAAATGAGGTTTTCTGTTTCGACAATCTTCTGACGGGAAGCTTGGATAATATTTCACACCTTATCGGTCATGAGCGCTTCCATTTCTACAAACATGACGTTACGGAATATATTTACATCGGCTCGCATGTGGACGCCGTCATGCATTTTGCTTCTCCTGCAAGTCCGCGCGATTATCTTGAGTTTCCGATTCAAACGCTGAAGGTCGGGGCCCTCGGAACGCATAAATCCATAGGCCTGGCAAAACATAAAAATGCCCGCTTTCTAATGGCGAGTACCTCCGAAACCTACGGGGATCCCCTGGTTAATCCCCAGCCGGAGTCCTACTGGGGCAATGTGAATCCGATCGGCCTGAGGGGAGTATATGACGAAGCGAAGCGTTTCGCGGAAGCGCTCGTCATGGCTTACCATCGATACCATGGTGTGGATACCCGAATCGCCCGTATTTTCAACACCTATGGTCCGAGGATGCGAGCCCATGACGGACGGGTTGTTTCCAATTTCATTATTCAGGCGTTAAAAGGGGAATCCTTAACGGTCTACGGATCGGGCGGGCAAACGCGGAGTTTCTGCTATGTGGAGGATGAAATTGAGGGTCTCGTCCGCCTTCTGATGGCTCCCGATACGGATGATATTCATTTGCCTGTGAATATAGGAAATCCTGATGAGATGACGGTACTTGATATTGCGCGGAAAATCATCGAACTGACAGGTTCTTCCAGCAGTATTGTATTTAATAACCTGCCCGAGGATGATCCTAAAGTCCGTCGGCCCGACATCTCAAAAGCGGAAAATCTTTTAAAGTGGAGTCCAAAAATTCCTCTGGAGGAAGGACTTCGCCGCACTATCGCCTATTTCACGGAAAAGTTGAACGACTAAAGAAGGTATGCAGACTGCCTCACGCGGGAGAGTATGGAAAGTGTTTTTATCTGTTTTTATAATTTGATTCCTCCACGGATACCGTATTCCCGATCGGCCTGGGAGCACTGAATTCATTTTCCAGTACCGTTTCAATCAGCTTGCTGGGGTTGCCGTCGAAAAAGCGAACCAGCAGGTCGTTAACCTGGTTTCTGGTTGCCTGTCGTCTGGAAAAAATGGGGCTGTAAAGATAGGAGCGCCCGATTCTTTTTCGGAGCAACGCTCCTTTTTTCTCCAGGATTTGCATTAAGGTCAGGATAGTTGTGTAAGCCGTCGGTTTCTTTTGTGAGATAAAATCGCAGACATCCCGTACGGTTGCACTGCCGCGTTCCCAGACAACCTTCATAATTAGAAGCTCCTGTCGTGTGAGAATATAAGTATCGAGGTCCTTTTTCATTCCGGCTCCAATCGAATTGTCTTATTCATCTTTTTTGGGTTTCTAACATATCCAGAACGCATTTCAGACGAAATCGCCTACACGAAATCTCAATTTATTTTTTGAATCGCCCTTTATAACGAAACCTTGTGAGAAATGCGGGCTGGGAACTGAAAGCTGGGAAAGGCGCCGTTACGGTTGCTTCCGGCTCCGGGTGTCTCAAAGGGCAAAAAACACTCCATATTCAGATGCCGGCCGTTTTTAAAAGGTTCATGAAAATAATAATTTTGGGGGGATATCGGTTTTTATGGGAATGCCGGGATTCGAGTCGTTCTATTCATGGCATTCAGGATTTCGCTGACGCGGAATCTTTCGAGAAGTGCTTGCTAGGCATCCGTTTCCGGTTCTTCTTCACTATTGGTCCGCGATCTGATTTTTGCCTGAAAGTAACTGGTATTCTGGCGGATTATCCGGTTCAGTGTATCGATTGTCTGCACTTTAAGCGGTATCATTGTTCCCTGGCCCAGCAGGGCGTCAATCTGTCCCACAATGTCATCTTCCGGTTTCTGAGAGCGGACTTCCTTGAGAATCAGATTCCGGCATCTGCGCAGTACTGCGCGGAAGTATTCGAGCCCTTCCTGAATGATGGCATTAATCTGGTCGGCGGGACCGGAGGCCTGGCGGATCGAACAGGGATTGAAATTGCAGTAACAACGGGGGTACCGTTCAAGGATTCGGGATACCGGTAAGACGCACTGGTTGCGCTGTATCCATCGCGCCAGTATATTAACGCGATTCAGATAACTTTTATCCGTATACTGAAGTCCGGAAAGCAGCTCCAGGTTGCGAAGAGCTACGGGATCCACCTTCGATTCCTCTTTTTTAACATTCCGGATTGCATTCCGCATTTCTTCATGAAGAGAGCTGTAGCATTCTATATAACTTTTTTTGAATCCTAGAAAGCTTTCATCGAAACGCTGGCGCGTGCCGACTTCCAGGAAAGGAAAGGGGTCCTTGATGGATTGAATCAGGGATTTGCGTAGCCTGTCGGATTCCTCCACGCCTAATGGGAACGCCCCGAGAAGATATTCCCGGGCGTGTGAGAAAGCAGGCAGCCATAAAACAAGGCCCTGCAGGTTGTTGAGAGACTGTTTCCATTTTGCCAGACGGTTTTGCTCATTTGAAAAAACACCGCGCAGGTGATGAACCGTTTCATCCAGGTTGTAGGTTCCCGCCTGCAATCCGGCAAAAACAGGTTTCATTCTGGACAGATAATTTTCAACGAATTTTATTTCACGCCAGATACGCGTTGTTCTGAAGTCTTCGGGGAATTCGGGGATCTGTCTGGAAATCCTTTCTACGGAATACTTCCACCACTCCGTCAACTGTTCCCGGGAATTCTCCGGGGAGCCGTTCTTAAACTGCGCCATTCCCGTAAGAAGGGAGATCCAGTAAACGGACTGGCCATTCTGGGTGGGTTTGCCCCGGGGGGAGCCGCCTGGTCTTTTTTCGTCCATTGCATATCCAGTAATATGAATCCAAACAACGAGCCGGCTCGAGGCGGATCCGGATTCTTCGGGGGATTTCCTTTTTAGGGTGGAACCGGAATTTCAGCCTGGAGCGTTCGATACGTGCCGACCGGTCTGCATCGGAATATTTGCCCGGAAGGTGCGTTCGATTAATCCTGTGGCTCTTTTTCGTTATCGGCTTCCCCTATGATTACTTTAGAAGAGGGCGCATTGATGCCGGACGGGTAGTCTGCGTCCTGCCGGTCTTCCTGCTCCCATCCCTCGTCGTCGTACGGGGATGCGTAATCGTTTTCCGGAGTGTCGTTATACATCGAGTCGTATGCTTCCCATTCCGCTTCGCTCGAAGGGGAGGCATAGATACTTTTGGGGGCACTGCTTCCCATGGATTGTTCGTAATTATTCCCATAACAGTAAATCGTCGGCTCCGTACCCCTGATAAAATATTCCATTTCCCGCTGGAGGCAGCGTTCCGTAGCGAGCAGGCCCGTGGATGGGTCGATTTCCACCTCCACAATACCCTCGGGAATGGAGAAATCGTCGCCGCTTAAAGGCCGCCGGGAAACAGCCCTTTTCATAAAATCGGTCCATATGGGGAGGGCGGATCTGGATCCGGCCAGGTTTAATTCGCGGTTGTCGTCAAATCCAACCCAGACGATACATAAGAGATCGGGTGTGTATCCGGCAAACCAGCCGTCATGGGATGTTCCCGTTTTCCCCGCGGCCGGAAGCGTAAAGCCCCGGCTTCGCACTCCGGCTCCCGTACCGTGGTTGATTACCGACTGAAGGAGGGAAGTGACAAGAAACGATATTTCACGGGTAAGAACCCGTTTAGGATTCGGTTGGGCCGCGAATATCAGGTTGTCGTCGTCATCATATATTTGCAGTATGGATGTAAGCTCAGAAAGCCGGCCTTCATTTGCAAAGGCAGTGTAGGCTCGCGCCATTTCCATCAGAGTGGTTTCGAAACTGCCGATAGCCATGGCGGGATAGGGTTGCACCTGCTCGCCCAGTCCCAACCTGTGGGCGACTTCCACTACCTTTTCGAATCCGACTTTTTCGGCATACTTGATGGTAGCGACATTGAGCGATCGGGTAATCGCCTGTCTCATGGTCACCTTGCCGAGGTAATGCTCGTTGAAGTTCTTTGGAGAGTACTCGAGGTTTTCAAAGGTGAACGGGGTCGGCTGGTCGACGACGGCTGATGCCGGTGTCAAAGGGTCCAGGCTGCCGTAAGCTGTTTCCAGAGCCGCGGTGTATACAAACGGCTTGAATATGCTTCCAGGCTGCCGTTTCGCCGCGATGATGCGGTTGAATTGGCTGGTGCCGTAATCCCTTCCCCCGATCATGGCAAGAATATTTCCGTTGCGTGGGTCGACTGCAATTAAACTTGCCTGAACTGTGCCTGGGGGAATCGGCTCCTCAAGTTCGGAGAAATATTTGTCCAAATTTTCAATTCCAGCTTTCACAGCTTCGAAAGCAGCCTCCTGAAGATCCTGGTCCAGGGTGGTATAAACCCTGTATTTCGACTTTTTCAGATTTTCGTCGCCGTATTCAGCCACTACCTGATCCTGGATATAATCAACGAAATAGGGAGCATCGGAGGAATTCAGAAACGCCGACGGCTGGACGTTTACCGGCTTAGCCTTCGCTTCATCCCGCTCACTGGGCTTGATCATCCGGTATTCGGCCATCAGATCCAGGACCCTGTCGCGACGCGCTTTGGCGCGGTCCTTATATCGAAGGGGCGCATACCTGTTCGGAGCGGGGATAATCCCTGCAAGTGTCGCGGCTTCTTCCAGGGTCAATTCCTGAATGCTCTTGTCGAAGAAGGCGTCGGCGGCCTGCCCGAATCCCACTATGCCGAACGAGCCCATCTGGCCGAGGTACACCTCGTTGCTGTAGAGTTCAAAAATTTCCTTTTTCGACAGTCGCTGTTCCAGAAGGATGGACATGTAGGCGTCCGCGAACTTTCGCCGCCATGTGCGTTCCGGAGTCAGAAAATAGTTTTTAACAAACTGCTGGGTAAGCGTGCTGGCGCCCTGAACGGTATCTCCGGCCCGAATATCCACGATTAAAGCCTGCAGAATCCGGATGGGATCCACGCCCTTGTGGCTGAAAAACCTTCGATCCTCCGCGGCTACAACGGCGTTAATCAATACTTCGGGAATGTCGTCATAGGACACATAACGCCGCTTTTCCCGGTTTTTGCCGATTGCATTGCTGAGCAAACCCGGTTTCAATGAAAATCTATCGATATCGTCCCAATTGGACCGGTCTTTTATGGAACGTATGCTATTGCCGCCCCAGGAGATTTCAACCAGCCGGTCCGGATCGGCCGGAACGGACGGATCGTTGTAAACCAAAAGGTGGTTGTCCGCCTCTTTCCGATAATAGGATATGCCGGGCTTACCGGTGTCCTCTTCGTAGCCCAGGCGTCGAAGCCGGCTTTCCATTTCCCCGAAACCTATCGGTTTCCCCGGGAAAAGCACGACCGGAGCCGCGTAAAACTTTGTCGAGGAAAGAGTTAACCGGTTGCCGAGTTTTGCCTCAATCGCGGCATCAAAAACGTAGTAATAGCGTATCAGGAATGCTGCAATGGCTATGGCAGGCACCAGGGACACTATGAGGACGTATTTAATCCATTTCCAGCGAAAGAATTTTCTTCGCCGTCCGGATTTGCGCTTTTTGGATTTTGACGAAGGCATGGATTTCCGGTACTCCAAAAGGACAGACATTATAACACATATCGGCAGGTCCGCATTTCTCACGAGATTTCCAGGTTGCCTCGCAGTATGCGAAGCGTCGGGAATCCCTGTGAAAAATGAGGTCTGGAACCCTATTTGGGGGTAGTTCCGGTTTCTTCCACCTCGTAGCCTCCCAGCGCCAGCACCTGTTCCTGGAACTGCCGGGATCGTATGATTTCAAGCAGCAGCTCCATACGCTCATCTTTTAAAAATTCTTCGGGAACCACCAGGTCGTAGCGCTCCCGCGCGATGGGGATAAAGTCAAGGTCCAGGGCTTTGGCGGAGGCGAGAATTCCCAGGCCGACATCCGCCCTGCCGGATGCGACCGCCATGGCGACGCTCATATGGGTATATTCTTCGCTTTTGTATCCCGGGATGGCCCTGGAATCGATTCCTGCCTTCTTCATTTCATAATCGAGGAGGATTCGAGTTCCGGAACCCGCCTGGCGATTAATGAATCCCACGTCGGAACGGGTCAGGTCCTCAACCCCGCGCACATTTTTCGGATTGCCCTTTGCGATCATGAAGCCCTGCCAGCGGTGAACCAGTGTTACCAGCGTTACGGGAATCCGTTTGATAAGGCGCTTGATGTAGGACCGGTTGTAATCTCCGGTTTCCGTATCCAGAAGGTGCGAACCGGCCAGATGAGCGGTTCCTTTTTCAATGGCTATAAGGCCTCCCATACTTCCTATATTGCTCGACGAAATTGTAATTCTTCCCGCCGATCTTTCTTTGACGGCGCTGGCCAGGAGGTCGATTGTGAGATCGTGGGAGCCGATCACGAGCAACCTGTTCCGTAATTGTCGTTTCGGAGTGAGAAGTTCCACGGTCGCCTTCTCGTTTTCGGAATAACCGCTGATTCCCGGGGGGATTCGAAGGATTCCGTCGGCCCGGACAAGCGAAGTCATCATGCCGGCTCCGCCGGAAAGCGGGATGGCGACGGCCCGGTTGTCGACTTCTCCCAGAATGACCCGAACGTGTTCTTCAAGCCCCGGCTTGGACGGAAGCTTGCGTCCCAATACGGCTTCAACCGTTTCCTGCTCCGGAGCCTTCATTCCCTGCAGCTGATACAGCAGGGGCCGTACGAATTCCCGGAAAGATACTACCGCCGAAACCGGATACCCCGGTATGCCTACGACGGGTTTATCCTTCGCCGCCGCGAGCAATGTCGGCTTGCCCGGCATGACCGTGATTCCGTGAACGAGCAGTTCCCCCAGTTCTTCAAGTACGTTCGGCGTGAAGTCCTCCGTTCCTGTCGAAGAACCCGCGATTGTCAGGATAAGGTCGTAGCCGTCTTCAAGTCCCGAACGAATCGCGTGTCTGATTTTTTCGGGATCGTCGGGGACCACATCCATCAGGACGCTTTCCGCTCCGCATTCGGCGGCCATTGACGACAGAACCTGGCCGTTGACTTCCAGGATAACGCCGGGTTTGAGCGGGTCTGCGGCCTCTTCGGGCTGTATTATTTCATCCCCGCTCGGAATGATAAGCACGCGGGGTTTTCGAAGCACCCGGACGGACAGGATGCCCGCGGCCAGCAGGGCTCCCTGATCGTAGGAGCGAATCCGGTGATGGGCCGGGAGCAGGATCTCACCCTTGACGATATCTTCGCCGGTTTTGCGAACGTTCTGCCAGGGATAAACGGATTCCCTGATTTCACACCGGTCTCCCGATATTTCTATTTTTTCTATCATGACAACGGCGTCGGCGCCGTCCGGCAAAGGATCTCCGGTATCCACCTGGATTGCCCCGGAACCGGTTGAAAGAAATACCGGAGTTTCCGGAAAAGCGGAAAATGTATCCGCCGCCCAGACCGCCATCCCGTCTACAGCAGCGGCGTTGTAAGCGGGTACCGAGCGTATTGCCTTGACCGGTTCTACGAGAAGACGATCCAGCGCCTGCCGAACCGGTACAGTTTCCACAGCCATGCGGGAGTTTCCGAAGCGTGAGAAAAAGATATCCTGGGCTTCATGGAGCGGTTTCAGATTGCGATAGGTTTGTCTTTTGCGTTTCATGCCAATGATTAAAAATTAAAGATTGAAGATTGAAAATTAAAAGAACGGAATTGTTCTTTCGATCTAAAATCTTCGGATTTCAGCCGTTAGATAAAGTGTGCCGGCCGGTTTAAAATCGCACGGCCTCGACGGTGTCTCCTTTTGAAAAACCTTCGACATTCATGGGGATGACGAGGATTCCGTTCGCTTTCACCATTGTGGACAGCATGCCCGACTTTCCATATATCGGATGCGCTTCGTACGTTCCCTCCGGTCTTTCTTCTATTGCGATCCGGACATATTCCTCCAAACCAATGGTGGAGTGAATGGAGGCGGTCAATGCCACACGGATGCGCTGACCCGGAGGGCCTTTTCCCAGGGAGGCTCCCTGAAGATAACGCAGCAGCGGGACAAGAAAAACCTGCGCCACGATCAAAGCGGAAACCGGATGTCCGGGCAGCCCGAAGATTGCTTTCCCCAGCCGGTTTCCCAACAGGGTCGGCTTCCCGGGACGGATTGCGATACCGTGCGCCAGTATTTCTGTATCGGCAAGGCTGGAAACCGCGCCTTTCATCAAATCCCGGGCGCCTACGGAACTGCCTCCGGATATTGCCGTAACATCGGACTGAGACAGCGCCGTTTCAAGAGCCTGCCGAAGATCCTTTTCCCTGTCCGGTACGATGTCATAAAGAGTCGGCTCCCCCCCCGCTTCCCGGACCAGGGCGGCCAGGGCGTGGCCGTTCGCATCCCGGATCTGACCGGGCCGGGGTTTTTGCTCCACGGGAACCACTTCGTCTCCGGAAGACAGGATCGCCACTTTCGGTTTCCTGTATACGGCAACTTCGGAAAATCCCGCCGCCGCAAGAAATCCGATGTCCTGAAAGCGCAGCTGCATCCCTGAGGAGAGCAGAGGCACTCCCGATATTGCATCTTCTCCCTTATCCAGGACGTTCGTGCGGGGCGTAACCGGGCGTGTGATTTCGATACTGTTCGCTTCAGCCCGGTTGGTATATTCCACCATGACGACGGCATCGGCGCCGCGGGGCAGGAATCCACCCGTCGGAATAGGGGCTGCCTGCCCCGCATTCAGGGTATATCCCGGTATCGTGCCCATGCGAACCGGTTCGGCAATCTCCAGAAGTGCCGGGATGGAATCCGACGCGCCGAAGGTGTCTTCCGCCCTGACGGCGTAACCGTCCACCGTCGAACGCGCCTGTTCGGGCAGGTCCTCGAATGCGACGACATCTTCAGAAAGAATGCGCGAGAGGGCGGCATCCAGCGGTATCTTCTCTGAAGAAAGCCTTGGAAAGCGAATCAACAGTTCCGTGAATTGATCGGCCGTGATTACATGAAAAAATTCGGTCAATGTTACCCTCTGGATTCTGCCCGGCCTTTCCTGTAATCAGGCGATTTCAGGCAGGCAGAATGAAGTTTCGAGTTGTTCGGCGCAGCGCCTGCATTTCCACTCGATACTCAACTTCGTACATTTAATGTCTTTTTCGGTCCCCCATGCCATTTCCCATTTGCCTCCGCATTCGGGGCATTCAGGCGGAAGAACGTACCGGATTTCCAGCGTCCGGTTCCGGTGATTCGGGTGGGGAATCCTGATTTTCCTAATCCTGAGATCCGTTATATGCGCCTCTCTTAATTCCTTAAGCAGCGACCGGAAAAACTTCATGGAATCCGCGGATTTTTTTGCGGCTAATCTGCATCCTGCCGCCGTGTGCATATTCAGGGCGAGGCACGAGGCGTAGGTCAGTTCCTTGCTGAGATAACCGAATACGGAAGCCCTGAGCGGGCGCCTGCGGAGTGTCGATTTCGTGAAAAAACTCGCCACACCTAAAGCGCCGAACTTGGATAAAAAATCGGCGTCGTGCAGTACGGCCGCTACACGGTTCTTCCTGACTTTTTCGTTGTAGAGCGCTCTCAACCCGGAAAGGACCTTGCGGATTTCTCCCTTTTTCATGCCGTATTCCGGCAGGAGGCGCTCCGCAATCTGAGCCGATTCCTCCTCTTCGATCGTTTCATCCCTGTGATAACGGCCGCCGGTAAATTTCCCGATGTCATGGAACAGCGCCGCAACTATGGGGACGTAAGGATCGATGTTCTCCTCCTGCGCCAGACGATAGGCGATGGAGGTTACGTGCATCGTGTGCTCCCAGAGAAAGCTTTCGGAGCCCTCTTCGTTTCCTTCGAGGGCGTTTTCAGAATCCTGGATGACCGTCCGGACTTTTTCTATGAGGCCGGGAAACCGGGATTCGATTGCTTGAACACAATTCATATTCTGGACCGCCATAAACGCGGAATTATCCCGCATAGCGGACGGAACCGTCAAGAAGCCATTCAATAAATGGCGCCGGGCTTGAATCCCCTGCATTTATACAATCTGCACGGAAAATATTACGTGCTTAGAAAATATCATGGTGAGATTAGAAAAACTTCAACCTGAGGTCGTTTTATTTTGATGAGGTTTTTCTGGAAAAGGAATCATGATCCCATTATATTAATCGAGTGAAATGCGCTTTGATTGGTCGTTGGAGCGTGTGTGCATAAGTCGCGCGGTTTAATACGGCGTAAATAGTATCAATATTTGCAGTACTCCAAACGAGGAATTCCAATGGCTAAACTACTGAGAGTCAATTTATCTTTACTGACATCGGCAACGGAAGAGGTTCCCGAGATCTACAGAAAATTTGGAGGTCGCGGATTGACCTCATCCATCATAGGAACGGAAGTGCCTCCAACCTGCGATCCCCTGGGAGAAGAAAATAAGCTTGTGTTTGCACCCGGAATCCTGGGCGGCACCTCGGTTCCATGCAGCGGAAGACTGTCCGTCGGGGCGAAAAGCCCCATGACGAAAGGGATTAAGGAGGCCAACACCGGCGGCGCTATGGGGCAGCGACTGGCCAGGTTGGGATACAAGGCGGTCATTTTTGAAGGAAAGGCGAAGGAGCCGACCACTTTAATGATCACCAAGGACGGCGTGAAACTTTCATCCGATTCTTCCTTAACCGGCATCGGCAGCTACGAAATTCTGGAGAAGCTGCGGAGCCGGTACGGCGACAAGATGTGCGCCGCCTGGACCGGACCTGCCGGGGATATGGGGCTGGAAGCTTCTTCCATTATGTTTACAACACCCGATATGCATATGCGCGTGGCCGCACGGGGAGGATTGGGCGCGGTCATGGGTTCAAAGAACCTGAAAGCGGTCGTCGTCGACGACGGCGGCTCTAACTTCGTAGAAGTTCAGGACAAGGATGCACTCAAAGAAAATATCAAGGCAATTACAAAATATGTCGTTGCCGATCATTTCGCACAGGGTTTGAGGCAAATGGGTACGCCGCAGATCGTCATGATTACACAGACTGCCGGGGCCCTGCCGACAAAGAATTATTCCGCGGGTCAGTTCGATAAAGCCGAACAGATCTCCGGCGAATACATGGAGGAGCTTCTTAAAAAACGCCCCAACGGGGAACCCGTGCACCGCTGCATGGAAGGCTGCATTATCAGCTGTTCGAATGTTTATACGGACGATAAAGGCGAACTGATCGTCTCCGGAATCGAGTACGAAACCATCGCCCTGATCGGTTCGAACTGCCTTATCGGCGATCTCGACATGATCGCCCGCATCAACCGGGTCTGCAACGATGTGGGCGTCGATACCATGGACATCGGCGGAGCGCTGGGCGTGGCGATGGAAGGAGGATTGATTCCCTGGGGCGACGCGGAGGCCGCCTTGAAGCTCGTCGAGGAAATAGC
>CAZPHK010000009.1:0-29267 GCA_964586015.1 uncultured Acidobacteriota bacterium
ATTTCATTGCCGCGCCCGTATTCAAAAAGGATAGAAGCCGGCCGAAAAAAGTGAAGGTCCATACTCCCTATAACGGGGCGACCTTTGGCGGCAATGCCATGGGACTGGTCGCCCAGCTGGTCCGGTACGCCGTCATCGCAGCCAGGAAAACCGGGCGGCCGGTCAGGGTGGTGGACGATTATTCCATGAGTTGGGAAGGTACCAGCTACGAGACCGGGACAAACCGCTTTAAGGTGGGATTTAATGACGACGGCACAATCGTGTCGATTAAGATCGACACACTCCAGATAGCCGGCCACCCTCTGCCCAGCAAATTTGTAGACGCCATAAAAACTCCCAATATCCTGATGCGCGAAGTGCACAGTTACTGGAGCAAGGCTCACGAGTCCTGCTGGAAAGACGGCGCCTCCAACTGTGTTCTTTCAAACATGGTTATTAACAAAGTCGCCGCTCATTTGAACATGGACCCGATAAAAGTGCAGCTGCTTAACGATGGCGCCCATGGGCACGATATGGCCTGGCTGGACGAGCATATCAAAAAACCTAACGGAATGCCCCTCAGAGACAGCTTGAAGGAAGTTGTCGAGGCGGGCAAGAGAGCTTTCGATTGGGACCGGAAGTGGCACCCTCCCGGCACACGCAGGCTCCCCAATGGCAGGATGCACGGGGTCGGTTTTTACGCGGTGGGCTGCTGGCATACCGGCGCCAGAAAGGGAGGCGTTCCGGGCATCTCCCTGGCAAGAGACGGTACTGCCACCATTTTCTACCGGCGTACCGATTGCGGCCAGTCCGCCCCTACTACATATTGCCAGATTGCAGCGGATGAAATGGGGCTGCGCTACGAAGACGTCAAGATAGAATTCAAGGATTATTTCTATTTTGACGCCGTTCCTCCGATGGGCTCCATGGGCTCCAGCCTGAATACTTACGCCCTTGTTATGAATGCCCGGAGAATGAAGAAGCTCATCCTGGAATATGCGGTGAAATTTCGTATGGGAGCCACGAATATCAATTATGGCGATGACGTTCCGGCTACTGTCTCTCCATTCCTGGGAAAAAAGATCGAGGACCTGGATATTAAGGACGGATTCATCTTTGAGAAAGCCCATCCGGAAAACCGGATGCCGGTAAGAAGAGTCGTCTCTTTTAGGCCTCGTGGGCTCGAATCGCACGCAGAAGTGGGAGATTTTTTTGTCGGCGAAACCTCAGATGAACCTCCCGTGGTGAAGGAACCCTACAGCATGGGCCGGCAGGGTATTTTCGTGGAAGTCGAGGTTGACACTGAAACCGGACAGGTTGAGGTAACCAGACTGGCCCATCCTTACGATGTCGGACAGTCGCTGAATCCCGATGTGAACGATCAGCAGCTTCTTGGCGGGGCCTATTCCGGCGTGGGCGTCTCCGCAACCGAGGCCATCTACTATGATCCGCATACCGGGGCCAAGCTGAACGACAACCTGCTCGGCTATCCGATGTTGACTATACTGGATATGGGTTCCATTGAGGCTCCCATCGTGGAAACACATGTGGGCTGGAGCGCCTATGGCCTCTACGGCTGCAGCGAGGCCGGCAAGGCGGCTACGGCCGCGGCCCTAATGGTCCCCGCCGTCTATAACGCAATCGGCAAGTGGATTGAAGAGACGCCCGTTACACCGGAGAGAGTCCTCAAGGCGTTGGGAAAAGCATAAGGGTCTGCGCATGAATACCATGTACAAACCCTGAGAGGAAATTCAAATGAAGAGCTTAATGAAATTCGAGCATATCAACGCTGCCAGCCTGGATGATGCGGTCTCGATTCTGCGTCAATATGGGGATAAAGCCTGGATCCTCGCCGGCGGAACCGATCTGGTGGGTACAATGAGGTTTGAGGTGCTTCATGACTACCCTGAGGTCTTAGTCAATCTGAAGAAGATTCCCGGACTGGACTATATCAAGGAAGAGGACGGCGCTCTCAAAATCGGCGCGTTGACCAGGCTGGAGGATATTGCCGGCAGCCCGACCGTCCGGAAGCGATACGAAGCACTGGCGGAGGCAGCCCGCAGGACTGCTTCACCGCACGTCCGGGCCATGGGCACCATCGGCGGCAATCTCTGCCAGCTTATCCGTTGCTGGTATTTCCGAAAGGAGGATAACCGGTTCGACTGCATCCGCAAGGGTGGTGCCATGTGCCACGCCGCCATCGGAGACAATCGATACCATTCCATCTTTGGCGCCTCGAGGGTTGCGCTTCCGCCATGTTCGGCTAATTGTCCGGCCGGCAACGATATTCCCTCTTACCTGAGCAGCATCCGGGACAACAACCTCGCCGAGGCCGCACGAATACTGTTAAGCTCCAATCCAATGCCCGCTGTCACCGGCAGGATCTGCCCTCATATCTGCGAACAGAATTGCAACCGGAGAGAATTGGACGAAGCCCTCTCTATACGGTCTATTGAACGTTTCGTCGGAGATTACGCGCTCGATCATGCCGATAGCCTGTATCGGGCTCCCCGGCGGGAAAGCAAAAAGAGAGTGGCCGTTGTAGGATCCGGACCGGCAGGCCTTTCCGCCGCCTATTACCTCAGAAGACTCGGCTATCGCGTGACCGTTTTTGAAGCCAGAGAAAAAGCCGGAGGCGTCCTCACTTACGGCATTCCGTCGCACAGATTGCCCAAGGACGTGGTCGGCAAACAGATTCAGGCTATTGAAAACAGCGGGGTGCAATTCAAGTTCGGGGTTGATGTCGGCAAGAACATCACTCTGGACGATCTGCGGAAAAGATACAACGCCGTTTTTTGCGCGACCGGCGCCTGGGAATCCTCCGGTCTGGGAATCCCGAATGAACGATTGCTCAGCCGGGGCCTGGATTTTCTGGAAAAGATCAACCGCGGTCTGAGAAGGATAAAAGCCCGGAAAGTGCTGGTGATCGGTGGAGGCAGCGTCGCCATGGATGTAGCGACTTCCGCCCTGCGGGTGGGAGCTCAGGAAGTAACCGTGGCCTGCCTGGAGTCCCGTGACGAAATGCCCGCCTTACCCGGAGAAGTGGAGCAGGCAGTAAAAGAAGGGATAAGGCTGATGCCTTCCTGGGGACCTTCGCGTGTTTTAAAAGCCAAAGGCAGGCTCTCCGGAATGGAATTGATCCGATGCACTTCGGTCTTTGACAACGAGCATCGATTCGCTCCTACATATGATCGATCGGTTAAAGACGCTGTAGAGGCTGACCTGATCATTCTGGCGACCGGGCAGAAACCCGATTTATCCTATGCGGAAACGCAACTGGATATGGACAAGGGCTTGATTGCAATAGATCCGGACACTCAGGCTACCAGTGCGGCTAAAGTGTTTGCCGGCGGTGATGCCACAATTTCGGGCCCACTTTCCGTGGTGGCCGCCCTGGCTTCCGGAAGACGGGCCGCCGAGGCGATCAACCGATATCTGGGTGGAAGGGGCGCTTTAAAGAGTCCAAAGAAGGTGGCGCACTTGACCCGATGCAATGACGACTGCCTGAAGTGGTCCGGCCGGGTCAGGATGCCGGAGCAATCAATGTCCGAGTATAGCCTGGATGGGGGAGATGAAATGGGGCCGGAATTAAAAGCCGTCGAGATGGAAGCCGGGAGATGTTTCAATTGCGGTTGTGACGGAGTCAACCCGTCGGATATCGCACCGGCGTTGGTTGTTCTGAATGCCACGATTGTAACGACAAAAAGAGAAATAAAAGCGGAAAATTTCTGGGCTGCGGATAAAGGGTTGAAGCCGACTGTCCTTGAAAACGACGAAATAATAATCGAAATCCTGATACCCAGGCCGGCTTCCGGCATCCGGAGCTCCTTCCTCAAGTTCGCAATGAGGAAATCGATAGACTTTCCTATCGTCAACTGCGCGGCAGCCGTAGAGAGCAGAAATGGAGTCGTCAAATCCTCCAGGATCTGCCTGAATGCCGTATACAACAATCCTTATCGAGTTACAAAAGCCGAAGACATCCTCGAAGGTAAGCCTATCGACGAGGCCAATGCCGAGGCTGCCGGGACCGCAGCGGTATCGGATGCCGTGCCGCTTCCCTATAATAAGTTCAAGATCCAGATAGCCAAAACACTGGTCAAGAGAGCAATCCTGGCCTGTGATAACGTCCGGTAGAAAACAGAATAAGGAGGACAATAAGTATTAAATGCCCAAGCTACTGATCAAGTTTTTCGGAGATCCGGGTGAGGAAGTGTGCGAACTGGAAGATGCCGGATATCTTATCGATTTTATCGACAGAATCGTGGTGGTAGATGAGCAGGAAGTGCGCTCTTATGAAGAGCTTGTGAAAATGGTTAACCAGGAAAAATACAGAGATCGGGAAATTATTGAGGTGGTACAGATACCGGCGATTACGGGCGGTTAATTTGCCGCTTCATTTCAAGAGGCAAGCAGGCATGATACCCACAGCTGAAATTGAAAAATACCAGGAAGAAAACCTGCAGCTTAAAAAGCGGATCGAGGAACGAACCGGCAAGACCGTCGAGCAGCTTTACGCGGAGAGAGCCGAACGGGTCAAGGACGTAATCGAATTGAGGGTGCCGGACCGGGTGCCTTTTATGGTGCTGGTGGAACCGCACAGGTATTCAGGAATACCCAAATCGGCCGCTTATTACGACCACATTACCCTCAAACGAACAATGAGAAAAATGGCCGTGGAACTGGAGCCCGATATGGGGGAGCCCGGATTCCCGGCATGCGGGGCTGCAATGACGGAACTGGATGTCCGGAATTGTGTGTGGCCGGGCGGACCGAAATCGGATGACTACGATTACCAGTTCGTCGAAGGGGAGTACATGAAGACGGACGAGTACGACCTCTTCCTGAACGATCCCACCGGTTTTATGATTCGCCGCTACCTTCCCCGCATATACGGAGCTCTGGCACCTCTGGCCAAATTGCCTCCTATGGACGGTATGTTCATGGGGCTTGAATATTTGACGCCGCTGTTTGCCAGTCCGGAATTTCTTGAAATGGCTAAACGTCTGGCTGAAGCCGGAAGACATGTGGAGGAATTTCGCAAGACTGTCGGCAACACCTCCGAAGATTTGGCCCAACTGGGTTTCCCTCCGTTCGCCACTTTCGCCCCCGGTGGCGTAGGCGGAGCGCCGTTTGACACCGTTACGAGCTTCCTGCGCGGCATGAGAGGCTCCATGCTGGACATGTACCGTCAGCCCGACAAGCTGCTTCGGGCCTGCGACGCCATCCTGGAAAGACGTATTGCCTGCGCAATACCGGCCGATCCGACGCACCGGGACCATCCACAGAGAGTCGCCATGCCGCTCTGGAGAGGCGATCCTGTCTTCATGTCCGATGACCAGTTTAAAAAGTTTTACTGGCCGGGGCTGAAAAAGTCTCTGCAAACCCACGTGGATCTGGGCTACGTACCGGTGCCGTTCTTTGAATCCAAATTCGGCGACAGGCTGGAATGCATGCTGGAGCTGCCGAAAGGAAAAATTCTGGCTTCGGTAGAGGCTGCGGATGCCGTCCGGGCAAAGGAAATTCTGGGGAGCCACACCAGCCTGTTGGTTCGTTGCCCGAATCAGTGCAAACTGTGGTCGCTCAGCCAGCTGGAGTCTTTCCTTAAGGACCTTGTTGATAAAAGCGGCCGAAATGGCGGACTCATAATCGTTGTCAAGATGCCGGACAACGTGCAGACAAAGGACTTTCGGAATATGCTGAAATCCATTGAGGAATACGGCCGGTATTAGTTGTGTATATGACGGCGGTTCCAAAGCTGTTTTATCGGTGAAATCTGTTTCACTGGGATTCCCGGTTCGGACAGCGAAACGATATGGAACGTCCGCAAACAATCCGGCGCATAACGGTAATTCCAGGTACTGTTTTTGTCACGCGGCAGAACATTTAAACGTAATCTTCGTGTTGGAGGGCAATAATGAGGAAGATTCGGGTTGTTGGAATTTTTATAGCGGTCATTTTAACGACCACGCCTTTCGCGCTTCCGCAGATTCAGAATGTAAAGACAACCGGCGGGCAACTGCAGGGAGTCGTTGCCGACACCGTGGCCTCGTTCAAAGGGATTCCGTTTGCAGCGCCTCCGGTTGGCGAACTGCGCTGGAAGGCTCCCGAGCCTGCGAAGCCCTGGACCGGAGTTATGAAAGCCGGTAACTACGCTCCCGGCTGCATGCAGGACGCAGGCATGTCCAGGATGATGGGAGCTTCCGTGGATGTCAGCGAGGATTGTTTGTACCTGAACGTATGGACGGCTGCGAAAACCGCCGGAGAAAAGCTCCCGGTGATGGTCTGGATTCACGGCGGCGCCTTCGTCGGCGGGATGACGGGCACTCCGATGTTCGATGGTACGAAGTTGGCACAAAAAGGCGTTGTACTGGTAAGCATTGCCTATCGACTGGGTGTTTTCGGATTCATGGCGCACCCGGAACTCAGCCGTGAAAGCGGCAGGGGATCGGGTACCTATGGCATTCAGGACATGATCGCAGGTCTTCAATGGGTAAAGAACAACATCGCCGGGTTCGGAGGCGATCCCTCGCGCGTCACGATTTTCGGCGAATCCGCGGGAGGAATAGCAGTCGGCATGCTTTCCGCCGCGCCGCCCGCCGGGGGGCTGTTCCAGCGTGCAATTTCCGAATCCGGCGGTTCTTTTGCCCCGCCACGAATAGTGGACGGAGCAGGCCAGAATGTGCCGTCATTGAAACTGGCGGAGTCGGATGGAGAAAGCTTTCTGAAAAAGCTCGGCGCTGCCGATATTAAGGCTGCGCGGGCCCTGCCGGCCGAACAGATCCAGAAAGCCGCCGGAGGCGGAATGGGAGGAGGCGGTTTCTGGCCCGTAGCCGATGGTTATGTGATTCCGGGCGATCCCTATGAATTGTATGAAAAAGGCCAATTCAACGACACGCCGATCCTGGCCGGCACCAATTCCAATGAGGGCGGGTTGTTCATGCGCGGTCCCGCCGCCGCTGGGTCATTTGAAAAGCAGATACGATCAGGCTACGGGGAGCGGGCGGATGTAATTTTGAGCGCCTATCCGCATTCGACGGACGAGGAAGCGGCTCGGGCGTCGGCGGACGTTTTCCGTGAATTTGCCTTTGCATGGCCTACGTGGACATGGGCGCGACTTCAGTCCCGGATGGGGAAGGGAAGGGCGTTCGTCTACTATTTCGACCATCGAACGCCCGCTTCGCCGGACGGCGCAAATCATGGTGCGGAGGTCACCTATGTCTTCGGAAATTTCGGAGGACAGGGTGGCGCGCCGCAACCTGAAGATTTGGCCCTTTCAAATTTGATCCAGGCTTATTGGATCAATTTTGCTAAAACCGGGGATCCAAACGGAACCGGCTTGCCGAGTTGGCCCAACTATACAGAGAAGAATCAAGACGTATTGTTTTTCAATACGGTCGCAGGAGCAAAGCCAATCCCGAATCTGGAAAAGCTGAAGGCTTTCGATGCCTACTACTCATGGCGCAGGCAAAAAGCGAAGAGCGGAAAATAGCGTATCGTACGCAGCGCTTCTCGTTGCATGGATCTGCAGAAAAGAAGAGGAGTGCAGATTCGCCATTTTTAAACCGACATTACTGAATTATCGAAGGAGGTATTCATGAATCGTACGAATAAACTGTACTGGAGATTTCTGATAAGTTTCCTGCTCGCAGCAGCATTGGTGCAGGTGTCGATCGGAATCCCGCAGACTGCATATGCCGCATCACCGGTGACACAGGGTGCCGTCCTGACGTTGCCCAATCACGCGCCGGAGGACTTCATCCAGGTCCGTCCGGACATCCCGAAAGGCAAGCTGGAGACCATTACGTACCACTCCAAAAGCATCGGTGTCGACCGCAAGGCTGTAGTCTATACACCGCCCAATTACAACCCTGACACGAAATACCCCGTCCTTTATCTGATGCACGGAATCGGCGGCAATGAGACTCATTGGACGACCCTCTGCGCGGCCAACAAGATTCTCGACAACCTTATCGCCGACAACAAAGCGGTGCCCATGATCATCGTCATGCCAAACGGCCGCGCAACGGCCGAACCCCCGTCGCAAAATTTCATGTCGGATTTCAATTATTACGCCGACTTTGAGCCGGATCTGCTGCAGGATTTGATGCCCTACATCGAATCGCACTACTCGGTGAAGGCGGACCGGGACCACCGCGCCATCACGGGTCTGTCCATGGGGGGCGGACAGGGTCTCAATTTCGGCATCAACAACCTTGACAAATTCGCCTGGGTCGGCGGATTTTCCTCCGCGCCCAACCTCCAGCAGCCCAATGTCCTCATCCCGAAGATCCAGCAGTCCAAAGACAAGCCGAGTCTGCTGTGGATCGGCTGCGGCGACAAGGACAACCTGATCACGGGAAGCTGGAACCTGCACAAAGGATTGGATGAGGCCAAGATCGACCACGTCTGGTATGTCGACTCCGGAGTGCACGAGGTTCCCGTGTGGAATAACAATCTGTATCTGTTTGCACAGATGCTGTTCAAGCCGGCAGGATCGGTCACGCCTCCGCACTCCATCGGGAGCTACAACGGCGAACCGGTTGGCGGTTTCGGAGGCATGGGCGCACCGGGTATGGGGCGCGGCGCTACGGCAGGAGCCGGAGCCCCGGGCGGCGGCAATTCCGAGTTCATTGCCAGGAGAGAGGACGGCAATTCGCGGTCGGAAGGGGCTGCGGGCAAGTGGGTTGTAAAAGACGGCGACAACGAAATCAAGCTTGAGTTCAAGGTCGAAGGCTCCAGATTGTCGGGAACGCTCGAAAATACTCAAATGCCCGGAGCGATCGAGTTCAGGGACGGCAAAATAGAAGGAAATAAAATTTCCTTCGACTATGTGCGCCAGATGAACGGCCGGGATTTTCCGGTAAAATGGACGGGAACTCTTTCCGGCGACGAGATCAGGCTAAAGCGTGAACTTGGAGGCGGCGGCATGCCGGGCTTCGGAAGGGGAGCCGCGCCGGCAAAAAACTGAATTAAACACAAAGGGAACCAAGGGGCGAACGTTCCATACAAACGCCGCCCCTTCCTACATTTAATCGGGAGGAACGGAATATGCTACGTTATGCCTGTATTGTGATGTGTATTATCGCGCTGGTTGCGGCGGCTGCGCCCGCCCAGACGAAGCGCGACGGTTCGGGCCCTTACGCTGTGATCATTGAAGGAGATCCCGGAATTCCCGGACAGACGATTTATCGTCCTGAGAAATTGAGCGAGTTCGGCAAAAAGAATCCCCTGCCGATTTTTGCCTGGGGCAACGGTGCCTGCATGAATTCGAATACCATGTATGCCCCTTTCCTCGCGGATATCGCATCCAATGGGTTTCTGGTTGTGGCGATCGGCCCATACAGCGAGGAAAGTTTTGCCGCGAGCGGCGGCCGGGGTGGCGGCATGATGGGCGGCGGCATGGGAGGGACGAAGTCCGCTCAATTGCTGGAAGCCCTCGATTGGGCGACGGCTGAGAACAAGCGCAAGGAGAGCAAGTACTACCAGAAACTGGATCCGTCGAAGTTCGCGGTATCGGGCCACAGCTGCGGAGGAATGCAGGCGTTGGAAGTAGGGGCCGATCCGCGTGTTTCGACGGTCCTCTCCATGGACAGCGGCCTTTTTGCAGGAGGGGCGCCGAAAATAGGAGCGAAACCAGGAGCACCGAAAACAGGGGCGCCGAAAGAAGGATTTCCGAAAGAAGGAGCGCCGAAGATGAGGATGGAATTGCCCACAATCGGGAAAGACCACCTCCAGAAATTGCACTCGCCTGTTTTGTATGTCGACGGCGGAGAAAGCGATATGGCTTATCCGAACGGGGAAGACGACTTCGCAAAGATTAACCGGATCCCCGTTGCCATCGCTCATTTTGATGATGTGGGGCACGGAGGGACCTTTAGCCAGCCCAACGGCGGCGAGTTCGGAAAAATCGCCGTAGCCTGGCTGGAATGGCAGTTGAAGGGGGACCAAACGGCGAAGAAGATGTTCGTCGGTTCGGACTGCGGTCTTTGCAAAGACACTCAGTGGAAATATAAAAAGAAAAATATGTAATCAGGGGCGCCGGGCGGCCGGACGGGTGGCTTCGCGTATCTAACAGCCCGCGGTAAAAGTATCCCCTGAATCCTGAATGAAATTTTAAAAAAGCGAAATCCCGCTTGAGGGTGTTCGTATGTTTTCGACCGGGCTGTTAGGGGAAACATCGGAATAAAGCGATGCTTCCTCTGTTTGACATCCCGGTCTGTCTGATTCGGCATTCCGGTGCGAGGTGCAAGCAGGGACTTGCGAGCTTTATATGCTCGCAAATAAATAAGCGTTTG
The DNA here is from genome assembly GCA_964586015.1 of uncultured Acidobacteriota bacterium. Lineage (GTDB taxonomy): Bacteria > Acidobacteriota > UBA6911 > UBA6911 > UBA6911 > UBA6911. Next base: position 10,275 of record CAZPHK010000009.1, read on the forward strand.
TACGGCTCGCCTCTTTTTATCTTTGGTGGTTTTGGCAGCGCCCTGACGGGAAAGGAGGTTTAGTATGACGGTCGAGAGGAAACAAAGATCGAGGTTTAGCATCAGGCGCCTGATCCTGCTCGGACTGTGCGTGGTTTTTGCCGGAGTCGTACTGGCTCATGCTCCGGATGAGGGAAATGGCGTCAAGCCTGGTATGTTTATTGTCGAGCCTCCGACTCTGACTTCTTTTGGATTTGAATGGTACGTGGATGGAGACCGCAATCACAACGCCACGGTAGAAGTCAGCTATCGGAAAAAAGGCGGGGATGTCTGGAAAAATGCGTTGCCTCTTCTTCGGATCAACAAGGAAGAAAGCATTTTCAGTTTCCTGAACAATAGAATCGATTATGTAACTCCCAACATGTTTGCCGGCAGCATACTGGATCTGGAATCCGACACGGAGTACGAGTGCAAATTTCGCATGTCGGATCCTGACGGCGTCGATGGCAAAGGAGGCGGTCATTCGGAGAAAGTAGTGACTGCATCCACCCGTCCCGAACCAAAACCCGCCATAGGCGGCAGGATCTACCACGTTTATCCTCGGAATTATGCGGGGCCGAAAAAAGAGCCGGCCTTTTCCAATCTGATGGCCGCCTATTACACCGGTTGGTGTGAGGCGGACTGGTGGGATGTCGCTCCGCCGCGCGTTCAGCCCGGGGATACCATACTGGTGCACGCCGGTCTCTACGTGGATGATCCGACCTTTTACGGAGCGGATGGATGGGAACAAGGCACAGGCACGCCCATAGGAGGAACTTATTACCTGACCGCAAAGGGAACGCCCGGGAAACCGATTGCGATCAAGGCCGCGGGGGACGGCGAAGCTGTTTTCGACGGAAACGGCAATTGGAACCTCTTCAATCTTCTGGCCGCGGACTATCATTATTTCGAAGGCCTTACCATCCGCAATACCGACATCGCTTTTTTGGCGGGCCACAAAAAGATAACCGGTTCCAGCGGCTTGACGGTGAAAAAGTGCCGCTTGGAGGATATCGGCAGGGGCATATACACCGATTGGGGAGGCTCGAAGAATTTCTACATTGCGGACAACGTTTTCATCGGCAGACACGATCCGGCCGCGTTGCACGGATGGACGGGGCTACCTCCCAGAAACTCTCCCTATCCTTATGAAAAATGTCTTTCCGAATACGCCGTTAAAATCGTCGGGGAGGGTCATGTCGTATGCCATAACTATGTGGCCAATTTCCACGACGGAATAGATCATGCCACGTACGGCGTTCCCGACGGTTATCCGCCGTCGGGCCACCCGGATGTTTATCCGCTGAAGGAAGTATTCGAGGAAGATAAGAGATTCGTTTCAACCGACATTTACAACAATTTCATTACAAACGTTCACGACGACTGCATTGAGGCGGACGGTGCCATGCACAATATACGGGTCCTGCGCAACGTTTGCATGAACGCGGCGGGCAACGCCCTCAGTACCCAGACTTTGTACGGCGGGCCGGCGTATTTCATACGGAACATAGTCTATAACGCCCCGAACATTACCAAGCATCACGCCAATCCTTCAGGCGTGATCTATTACCATAATACCTTTGTCGCCGAATCGGCCGCCGCCCAATCTTCCAATTATCATTTCCGGAACAACCTGTTTCTCGGATGGCATCCCGGCAAGCCGATATTCAGCGTGGATACTTTCACGGGTTACACATCATCGGATTTCAACGGATTCCGGCCTGATCCAGGAGCGGAGGATTCCTTCCTGTGGACCGGCCCTGCATCCGGCATCCCCGTTGATTACACCGGGCCGAGGGAAACGCGCAAATTTGCGACTCTCGCCGACTACAGCCAGGCTACCGGCCGGGACAGGCACAGCGTACTCGTCGACTATGATGTGTTTGTCGACGTAGCGCAGCAGGATCCGAACGATACTACAAGAATCTACAGATTTGAGGACATGGATTTCAGGCTTCGGCCGAAGTCCGTAGCGGTCGATGCCGGATCGGTTCTTCCCAATATAAACGATGATTTTACGGGGAAGGCGCCGGATCTCGGCGCTTTGGAAGCCGGCAGGCCTGTGCCGGTTTACGGCCCCCGGCCGTAATTGTTATTTTCGGAGAATCCTGCTCCCGTTATCGGGGCATGGATAAAACCGTTATCATCACGGTTGCGGTAGCTTCGGCTTTTTCAGTATCCGTAAACTTCATCGTCACTGTATACGTCCCGGGTTTACTGTAAACGTGATCCACCATAGGGCCGCCGGCAGTGAGGGGCGTGCCGTCTCCCCAATCCCATGTAGTGCCTGCCCAGTAAGGCACGCCCGGATAATGATAAGCGGTCTTGTCATCCGAGTAGAAGTATGAATCGTTCCACACAAGAACGAGATCTCCCACCCGTACCGTATCCGACAACACCTCGATTCTTACCTTTGGAGGCGTATTGGCGCGGGTGGGATCGATATTGTCGTATCTAAGAAATCCCTCCGGCGTGGCATCGACATTTTCCAGGATCTCAATATGCGCCGCATAAGCCCGCTCTAGTTGATCCAGCGTAATTTTCTCCGGCGTATCCAGCGGGGAATGGTAATAGAGGGGGATCGTTGCAAAATTGGCCCACGGGCTGGTTGTCGGCGCCATCCCCCACTGCGGGCCGCTTCCGGACGAACCAAATTGATTCTGGGTGCAGACAAATCCGTACTTATCCATGGTAAAGGCGGCGAGCCTGGAGAAAGTGTAGTTGTTGGATATGATATAGACTTCATTGTCTTCGGACGTTGGCACAATTTTACCCTGGATTTCATCGAAAACGTACCGCGTGCCGACAGCCGCATGGTCCACGTCCCACACTATCGCTTTTTGCAGTCGGTCCTTATGCGCCTCGGCGAATTGGTAGTGGCCGGTATTGTTATCGAAATCGTGTCCGCACAACCAGGCGAAGATCATGTCCCGATTTCTCGATTTCTTCGGCTTGGACGCAAAGTATTTTGCCCAGGCCATCATTAATGCTACGCTGCCGTTGTTATCAACAGCACCGGTAAACATTCCCGTGTCATAGTGTGTGCCTACCAGAATAACTTCATCCATGCTGCCGTTCCCCGGTAATTCAAAGACCACATTGGAGGGCGTAATCGCTTTACGCGGCACATCGAGCACCATCTTAACGGCATGAGGCGTATCGGTGACCGCCAGGTTTCTTAAATAATCGCCCTCGCTCTTGCCGACTGAAAAAACCGGGATCGGAAATATATCGGGCGGCATTACCGGATCGCCCTTTTGAAATTGCGGGCTGTCCAATTGCAGGCCTGCTCGAATTACTGCAACAGCTCCCTTTTCCCGGGCGGTAACGACGGCGCCGTTTGAGCGGCCGGTCGGCGCGTAGCCCCGCATCATTTTTTCGTCCATCAAAGCGATTTTGCCGCCGACATCAACAAGCCTGAAATTAGACGCCGATCCGTCTCCTATATATGCCAGCTCGCCCGTAATGCCTCCGGGTGGAGTCCCTGCGGTCCATTGCAAAGGGAAGCAGTCTACCTTACGGCTTTCCTCGTTTGGTACTTTGACTGTGATTTCAAAATTTTCAGGATATGGGCTATTCGCCGTAATGGGCTCCAATCGGGCCTGGCTCAAACCATGCGTGTGAAGATTCCTGAGAATATAGTTGGCGGCCTCATCCAGTTTCGGCTGCGTCTGTATCCCGGAATCGATACCGTAGCCCGCAATATCACAGAGATCGTTGAGCCATCCCATGATTGTCTGCGATGTCGCCTCGGTGTGACGTTCGAGGGATTCTCCGGGTTTGTCGCCACATGCGAACAGCAGGATCGATAGACTTAGCAGGATGGCAAAAGACGTTATTCTTCTTGCAGTCATACTTCTATCCTCCTTTCAGCAGGCTTATAAGACTTTATAATTAAAGAATGTATCCATTGAATAATACAGACATTTAATGAGCCCCTCTTCAAACGTGACGAGAAGACTGGATGCCGATTTATCTGTAAACACCGTATTCTCTTATGGTTGCCATCATGGCCTGCAAATTTTCCAATTTGGGATTTTCCGCGATGCAGCCGGCAGCCATGATGTATCCGCCGCCTTTCCCGCAGGTTTCGATCAGTTTCCTGCAATATTCTTTTACATCCTCGGGAGAACCGGTAACCATGAGAGAGGAGGGCACGTTCCCCTGGATGGCGAATTTGTCTCCCAGGATCTTTTTTGCCAAAGCCATGTCGGTCTGATCAAACCACCAGATAACGCTCCCCTTCGGGAAATCGTCCTTGACTGTTTCAAGGCGCGTATTATAACTCCCTTCAGCAAACATCATACAAATCAGACCCTCATCAATGAGAGCGTCCATGACTTTTTTCAGGGAAGGCCAATAGAATTTTTTATATTGTTCTGGAGACATCCATCCGTCGGCGCCCTTATGGAGAGGAAACCCGACGGTGACGGCATTGTGAATCATCGGATTGTGCAGAATCGAATGGATGATGATATCCGTCATAATGTCGATCGCCTTAAGAAGCTTGTCGCCGTTACGGAACATGTCCATCATGATGCTTTTCGTTCCCCGGAGAGTGTCGCCGATTGCATCGAACGGAGCGAAATTCAGAACTCCCATTCCCAGCCATGACGGGAATCCATGGGCGGCGCCGAAATCCATCGATTGGGCTATTGCATTTCTTTTTTGAAGATCCTTCCCTGCATCGATCATTTTCTGGAGCGTTTCCAGCACTTGAGGCTGGGCCAGCGCCATGAGCTGCCCGGTCGGAATCTCGATAATATCGGTCAGCGGAGGCAGATAGCGAAAACCTTCGAAGGCGCCGAAAACCCTGGGCAAGTAAATTCTCAACCAGAAATCCGAAGGATCCCGGAAGAAGTCTTCATACTCCTCCAGTTTCATGTACTCGCCTTCAACGAACTGGTAATTCGGGGCATCGATCGAAAGGCCATGCCCAGGAAAAGCATAAAGTTTGTAGTCAAGGATCTCCATTGCTTTCCCCGGCGCGGTAAAGGGCATGGCGAAGTATTCCAATTCATCTGAATATTTCCTGTTAAATTCCCTGCAGGCCACGATGGCTTTTTCGATGTCGTACATGGCGGTATGCATGCTGACGCCGTGCAGGATGTTGGGGAGATCGCCGACAGGCAGGTTGACCGGCACCCGGTCCGGCTCTTTCACATTGAACGCATCCACATATCTCTGAGCCCTGATTTTGTAGGCCTTCTCCGCCTCCGGGCTGACAAATTTTACATTCGTTGGATTAAGAAACCGGTTAAGGCGGTATTCTCGTTTTTGGGCCGGGGTGCGTTGCGCCCAATCTGCAGGATAACCATTCATCATCGCCATCGCTCCTTTTTTATAGCTGCAATAATGGTGCTTGTGCAAAAACCATCCTCGGAGTTCTTTTTCTGGAACTTGTTTGAAAAAATTTATGTGTTCTGTGTTGGGTAGAACAAAAAACTGAATTCATGCACCGTATGCCTGTTCGTATACGTACACATGCGAGACCAGATATAGAGTATTTTCCATTGCCTGTCAACGATCGCCTGATCCTGGCCCGCATTTCTCACAGCCCAAAGTATCACCAGCAATTCCGGTGACCAGAAACTTCCTCTCACTCTCCAGCAGCAGCGCGAAAATATTCTAAAAGTCTTAATGGCGCGCGCGACTCGGTAAAATTTCCGTGCGTTAACATCCCCGCATCTTTTCCACTTTTCGGGATAGTCTTTTGCGCAGGTGGCCGCCCTTTCCATGATGTGGTAGGTTGTAATGGATTAAAACGATTGCCTGTGCATTGTTTATGCCGTCAGCAAAGAAGCAGGATGAGAATTTCTATGTCAGGTCGAGCAGTAACTATCAGTGAAGTCTTACCGGGTATTTTCAGAATTGTCGTTCAGTTACCCATCCCAGAGGTCGGATCCGTAAACGCTTATATAATCGACGACGGCACCCGGCCTCTCATGGTCGATCCGGGGATGGCCCATCCTACATGCTACGAAATAATGGAGAGGGCGATCGAGGATCTTGGTCTGAACCTGGAACGTACCGATTTCTTCATCACGCATCACCACCTCGATCACTTCAGCTCCGTTCCCAGGTTTCTCAACTGGACATCCCGTATCTATATAAGCAAGCCTGAGGCCGAATTCATCGGACGGATCGCCTCGGGGGAGGTGGAGGAGGAAACAGCCGTTTTCCTTGAGAGGATGGGTTTCCCGGAAAAAAAACCGATGAATGTGGTTTCCCAGTTCTTCAGCGACGCATACAGCCAACGACGTCCCTGGCCTTTTCATTATGTTGCCGATGGTGACGTCATTGAAAAAGGCGGCTACCATTTCACCTGCCTCGTAAGCCCCGGTCACAGCATGGCCCACAGCTGTCTCTATGAATCAGGCCGCGGCGCCCTGATCGCGGGGGACCAGATTACCGCGGGGATCCAGTTTCTACTCGACCGGAACGATCCCTTAGCCGACCACTTTCGGAGCCTTATGCGACTCAGAGAGATGAATGTGAAACTTGCGCTTCCCGGCCACGGTTCCCCGTTCAAGAATCACAGGGAAAGGATCGATTCCCTGCTGGCCCACCACCAGGTAAGATTAGAGGCGGTATATAACGCTCTGGGGAAAAGGGGAAAGGACGCTTATGAGATAACCCTTGAGCTGGATGGGCTGCTTCCCGACTGGGATGCCTTCGATATGTTGCCGTCCCACAGGAAGTTCATCTATACAAGGCACACGTTTGCCTACCTTCAGCACCTGGCCGCTCGGGAACGGATAAATAGAGAGAATCGCCACGGGCGGATCCTCTTCTTTCGATGATCCTTTTCAAACTTAACTTAAAATAATTCGTTTGTACGAATACAATCAGGCTTGTACGGGATTCTGCGATTCACAGGGGACGCCGGTCTGGCAGAAGCCGCAACCATACCCGCCTTCCAATCCCAGCTCAGTGGCATAACGCATCGTCGTCATGCACTGCCGCATGCACGCGTTCTTATCATGCGCGTTCTCCTTGCTGACGGCGTTGCCGGCGCATCGCTCGGCGCACATGCCGCAGACCCCTTTAGCGTAATACAGGCAGTATGCATGATGGTCTTTATAGGGACGTGGCGTGGCCGGGACCCTGATCTTGGCTACCACCGAGCCGCAGCGTATTGCCTTCCCCTTGGCAGTGATCAACCCGTCACAAAGACCGAAAGTCCCAAGACCGGAAGCGTAGGCCGCATGTCTTTCGGACCAGGCGGATGCCATGCCGTAAGGCCCTCCCTGCTCCATTTTGAAATGCTGAGACAGGATCGGAACCACTGCCGGATGCCCGGCCTGTGTAAGATTGTCCGTCAAATATTTTCTGAGTTCTTCGTTGAACTGCTCACCATAAAGGCGAGCCCGGATCCATTTTTCCGACGGCTCCTTGGTTCGCTTGCGGAGATCCGCCTTAATGGCTTCCGTGTGGGGAAGAATCCAGGATATGACCGTCAATTCCTCCTCCTTGACGGATTGATTCGGGTAAGTCAGTTGGAAAATTTCCAGTGGAGTCCAGTGAAAGGGTCCGACATATTCTTTATACTGCTTAAAAATAGGATCATCCCCTCCGGAAAATCCTACCAGGGATTCCTCCCAGGCTTTTTCATTTTCAGAGTTTCTGATCGAATTTCGGGGCGAGGTTGCAATATAGTCTTTAATCCATGACTCAATCCGCGCTGCCGGATTGCTTTCCAATGCATCGTCGGCGGCCGCTACTTCCGACAGACGGAATCCGGCAATTCCGGCCAGGCTTGCTGCGGTAGCGCTTTGCGCGGAGGTTTTCAAAAACCTTCTTCTATTCAAAAGTACCATGGATCACCCTCCTTAATCCCAGTCAGAGCATTTTAACATCCATTGATACTGACTCAATAGCAGAATTTCCCCGGCCGACGGGGAGAGCGAATACTTTTTGGATATGCATATATCCTATCGCAGACTGTTCATCGTTTCCTGTCGGACGCATGTATCCATTTGACGGAATATCCGGTTGAAAAAAGATGCTGTTAAATATTTTTTTCAGTCAGTCCGCCGCTGTTTTTATGATTGCCGGCGTGAACTTTCTGCATGATATAAATAATCAATATAACCACCAAAGCCAAAATAGCATTTGTGGTGCAAAAAGCATTTACGCTCCAGCCTTCTGTAAGCATAATGCCCCCTACAACAGGCGCAAGAAGGGAGCCGGATCTGCCTATCCCTGTCGCCCAACCAAGCCCGGTGCCTCGGATATCGGCGGGATAAGAGATAGCTGCAAACCCCATGAGGCCGGAATTGCTGCCGATTACAAAAAATCCCATGACAGCGGATACAACGGCAACAACAATAAATGCGCTGGAGGCGAAATATCCAAAAACAAAAATACTGGCAAAGGCAAGGAAAAAACCGATTTTTAATATTTTGAACGGACTGAACTTGTCCATCAAAATACCGATCAATATCGTCGCTACGACAGCGCCCATGTTGACGCATGCAAAAGCCAGGCTGAATTCCCGGGAGGAAGCTCCGCTTTCTTTCAGCAATGTCGGTGTCCAAGAAAGGATAAGCCACAGCAAATAGTAACTTAGAATAAAAGCTATCCACAATAACAGGGTTTTGGCCGCGCGTCCCTCCTTAAACAGATGTTTAAAGGGTATTCCTGGAAGTCTCACTTCGGATGAAACGAGTTCAACATCTTTTAGCGACGCATAGGATGGGGCGATTTTCGAGACGATTTTATGTATTCGTATCTTGTCACTGTCTTTCCCCCGTTTAACTAAAAATTCCAGCGTCTCGGGAAGGGATACGAGCGCAATGCACCCGATGATGCAGGCTACCGTGCCTCCCGCTAGAAACAACGATTGCCAGCCGTATAGTGGGAGAAGGAAGGAAGAGAAAAGTCCCGCACATGTAGCGCCAAATGCGACACCCGCGTACATCGTGGTAGCAAGTGTTGCTCGTTTGTTGCTTGGAGAATATTCCGATCCAAAAGCGAGCGCGTTCGGAACAGCTCCGCCCAGCCCGAGTCCGGCAATAAATCGAAGCAATACCAGTTGCTCTACGGATTGGATATATGCGATCGCAAAAGTAAAAATTCCGAACGTGAAGGCGGAAACCAACAACATCCTTTTGCGTCCGAACCGGTCTGCAAGCATACCCAGAATCAAGGCTCCGATAAGCGCTCCGACATTGCCGGCACTCATTGCTACGCCAAGGGCGGCAGGCGTTGAATTCAGGAACTCACTGATTTTAGGCAATGACACCCCGACGAGCGATAAATCGAAACCATCAAAGAAGGCAAGAAAAAAGCACAGGGTACAGATCCATATTTGGTAAAATGTGAACCGTCCGGAATCCAAGACATTCTTTATACTTACCGTATTGCTGGGCATTTTCTCTCCCGCATTTAATTGGTTTCTTCAGTAAATACATTTTCCCCGGAAAATCGTTTTCGGGTTCGCCGGAAACCGTCCGCTATCTGAAATCCCGGCTTCAAGCCGGCAAACACATATCATGTCGATGAAAACCCTGTCTGATACTGTCGGCCCTATACGCGGAAGCCTTTATCCAGCATTCAACAAGCGGATCGGCCCAACGGATTATCGCGCTTCGATAATCGGCAACGTAAGATGGGAACTGTGTTCTGAATCGCGAAAAATTGTAACTTTCGGCGCGGGATCGAGCTCAGGCGTCGCCCGGGATGCGAAAGTAATCACCAGCCGTATGCGATGGCCGGCCTTGAAAATCATCGATATAGGCAATATATCAAATTCGAGTTCGACCGGTTCGCCGGGAACAAGCGAGGTTACGTCCTCCTGATTGAAGCGATGCCAGGGCAAACCAAGATTGTTGTAAGGCGCACCCTGCAGCTTTCGCAGCGAGGCTCGAAGCTGCCCGGTAACGTTATACGATGTGACGGCACTGTCGGGCCCGACATCCTGAATTGTGGCGATGAAGTCTCCATCCGTCGCGGTTGACGATACCCACAGGTTGACGGCGGGATGGCCTGTGACTTGAACATCCGCGCTGAGCGGAGCGGTTTCGTACAGGAGGCCCTTGGTTGCCATGTTGTCGGGTGTGACATCGTACGCGACTGTGGTCTCGTCTTTTTGATCCCCTCCCGTCGGCTCAGCCGTACTCAGCGAACTCTCGCCCAGGTAGTATCGGGTCCTCGTTTCATTGGGCAGGGGCCACTGTTTGGCCGAACGCCACTCCGAGCCGGCCGGAGCGTTGTACGTATAGTAGTATACGGGATCTTCATCCATGATTCCGTTGTCGATGCCCTTAAGCCAATAGTCGAAGAAGCGGCGTTCCTCTACGGTGATGTCGAGACCGGTCTGACTTTGGACCGCCAGCCAGCCGCAGTGCCCCGCGGGGCCTACGATCAATTTTGCAGGGTTGGTTGCGTTGTTGAAAGTAAAGAATGCGCCGTGCTTGGTAGTCCCTTCGTCCCAGTTGGCGGCCAGATACATGGCGATACCGGAGGAGTTGATCTCTTCCAGATAAGTACTCGGACTGCTTTTGATCCACCAGGGCTGGGAGGCTTCATCCGTGATCGCGTCGGCAATACTGTCGCGGTAGGGCGCATAGCCCGGGCTTTCTACCGTGCCTGCGTGCTCCGCAACGGCTTCCTTCAACTGTGACTTATCGGTATCGGCGTCCACCGGCACCGCCGCCGCATCCCGGGCTTCCTGCGTCGACATCACCTTGGCGGGAGCGCCTTTAGCCGGAGACAGGCCGCCGGGCACCCGAAACGGGTAGACATCGAATTCGCAGCTCATCGGGAATATCGCTTTCAGATGGGGAGGCGCCGTGGTTGCCGCCTGCAGCTGGCTGCCGCCGGTAGCCGAACAGCCCCACATGCCGATATTGCCGTTGCTCCATGGCTGCTGCGCCAGCCATTCCGTGATATCGTACGCATCCCGGCGCGCGGCGGAGATCCATTCTCCGCGGTTGTACGCCTCGTTATGGCCGAAGGAAGCATACAAACCGCGAAAGTCCACCGTGGCCACCACGTACCCGTATTTTACCAGCCTCCCTGCGGTTCCCGGGTAACTTTCGACCGTCAGCGCCCCATTAGTATTGGCATACCTGCGATTATAAGGAGTATGCATCCACAGGACAGGAAGCGGAGTCTCGATCACATTTCCGGTGGTTTTATCTTTGGGACGGTACAGATCCATGGCGAGCCTGGTGCCGTCGCTCGCCCGGACATATTGGGATGTAATCTCGTATTCATCGGCGTATACCGCGTCGCCATAGCCGGCATATTCACCCGGCCTGGAAACGCGATCGGCCGTGGATGAGTCATTGCTCCCGCATGAGAGTGTAAAAACACAGAAAACCAGGATCGTCGATAAGGCATATCGTTTCATTGTGATGATTCCTTTTTTGATGATTAATAATTTGCCAGACATTCCGTTGCCCTCATTACGACGCCGGGATCAGGGAATGGCGAACCGTTCGACGGTCCAGCGTTCATCGCGACACAAGCCGCAATTTTCGCCGAGGAACCAGCTCCCGGAAGAACGGTTTCCCTTCAACTGCCAGTCAAGCCAGTGAACGGCCACTTCGGCCCAGTCTCCCCCGTCAGGGGCGGAAAAGGTGCCCCCGTGTCCGACGGGCAGCCAGCCGAAAAAGACCGGCACATGTTTGATGCGCGTGACATCGTCGCTGGCATTGGGATGAGCGATATCGGTCGGCCCTCCGGTAAAATAGGCGATGGGGCCATGAAGGTTGGCCAGCTCATCCTTGCTCACCTGGATCTTGCTGCGGCCGCCGGGCCGGTTGTACACGCCGCTGTCGAAAATCATCGAGGTCGAGATGCGCGGATCGGCGGAAATCTTGATGGCCTGCAGGCCGCCGCAACTGTGGCCGGCGACAGCGATGCGGCTTGTGTCGATATGTCCGTACAGCTCATCGACCGGGTCCGCGGTTCGCTCCGCCGCCCAGGTCATGGCTTGGCTCATCTGGGACACATCGGTGGCGTCTTTCTCCTGACCGGCAGGATCGTTTCGCGGGGGCTGCCGCCATGCATAACCCAGCGCGATTACTATGTAGCCGTGCGAGGCGATGTCACGCAGGAACTTGTCATGCACCAGTCCATTGTCGCTGCAGCCCCCGTTGCCCCAGATCAGCAGGGGAAGAGGCTCGACCGGCAGTGCCACGGGACGGTACAGGGTATGGGTGCGCAAATCCGCCCGTGACTGCGCTATCGCGGGAAAGTCACCGCGCCCTCCCTGTTCGCCGATAAAACCGGGTGCCGGTGCCGTGTTGTCCGCAGCCATTGCCGTGCCGGCGACGTTACTGGCCGCGATGAGCAGGGCAAGCAGGCCGGCTGCCGGAAGTGCTGTATTTACTGTTTTCATAATGCCTCCGAAATGCGGGTTAAGGGGACTTGCGGGGACCATAGTGCGGTACAGCTTCGCCGAATTCGTAGGCTCCCAAATCAGGCGACCTGCCGCGGTAGCCGTCATTGACATTGGGCAATATCACCCCGGCGTCAATGGCTTTCGAGCCCGCCCGCAGGCGAAAGTCCGAATCCTCTGCATTGTAAAGCATGCCGGGATTTTCAGTCGTCAGGGCGGTAACATCTTCAAAAATGTCGTAGTCCAACAACACACTGTGCGCATCCTGACCGGTAACCTGGCTGTATTCCGGCAGGCTCCGGAAACGCCTGTCGATGCGCTCCCCTGCGAAATCCGCCGCCTTCTCAAAAGGCGGTGATTTCCATATAAAAGAAACATCCGCGTCGGGGTTGGGGCGGAAACCGTTGTAATCCGAACTGGAATAATTGGTTGCGGTATCCATGCTGAAAACTTCCGGCGCGGCGCCCTGGCCGAGAATCAGGTTGTTGCGATAGTGCAGGTTGGAGGCCTGGCCCATCGAAAGCACTTCAGAAGTAAAGGTATTGTGGTAGACAAGAACGCCTGCACTGTTCGCGGTGAATTTGACCGATCCGCCCTCCGGGGCGTGGTAAACGACGTTGCGGATGAAATAAGCCGGTCCCCCCAGAACGGGTTGCGTGCTCAATGAACGGTGTGCCTGATTGAAGCAGCGATTGCGCAGGACGCGGATGTTGTGCATGGCGCCGTCGGCTTCGATGCAATTGTCATCCACGTTGGTAATGTCGTTATTGTAGATGTCGATGGATACCGGCATCCGTTCGCGAATCGGCTCGGGATTACCGTCCGGCTCGCCATATGTTGCGTGATCGATGCCGTCGTGAAAGTTCGCGACATAGTTGTAGGCGATTGTATGTCCGGAACCGTAAACCTTCACGGCCAGCTCTGAAATGACGGGCGTGGGGTAGCCGGGTGTTCCCTGCCACGCACGCCCGATCCAGCCCTCCAATCGTTCGGGATGGCTCTTGCCGATAAAGAAATTATCAGCGATATAAAAGTTCTTCGAACCCGACCAGTCCGTATAAATGCCCCGCCCGACATTTTCCAAACGGCAATTCTTGACGGTCAAGCCCACGGCTCCCGCCACGCCCTTGTGGCCCGCCTGGAAGGCCACCTCGGTGTTGCGGATGGTAAGACCTTCGAAATAGAGATAATCAGCCCCCATCACGTCAAAGAGTACATGATTGTCATTCCCGTCAAATATCGCTTCGCCGTCACCGGCAGCTACGATGGCGATGGGTTTCCCGGCCGTTCCGCTCTGGCGAAAGCGGTAGGTGCCGTCAAACAACAGACCCAGCTGATTCGCATAGCGATATCGGTCTTCCTTGTAAAGACCGGCATGAACCAGAATCGTATCGCCGGGCTGTACCCTGGGCGGGTAGGCGTTGAACCAGTCTGCACCGTTTGCCCGGGTATAAAATGCCGCCAGAAGACCCGTGAATGAAGGCTCCTGCTTATCGCCTTTATATCCGGGCGGATACACATGGAATATACGGCCTCCGGCATGGGGTTGCGGTTCGGCGCGGGTTCTGATTAAGAATCGCTTTTGCGCCGCGTTTTCGACGCCATCCGGATCCGTCATTTTAAGCTGAACCTCATAGTCCGTATCCGGCTGCAAGTCCATGATGCTGCCGGCAAACATATTCGGTACTGTATAGTCATAAGCGCCGTAGTTGTTTAACAGTTCTTCACGCTGCAGCCGCAGAAGCGGCAGGGCTTCCCGCCATTCTGTATCCCCCCTCATCCTGTAACGTACCGAAACGACGGCATTGCGATTATCATCACCATCGATGCGCCACTCAAAACCGAGCGATATCAGTGTCGGAGGTTCAATAATGAACTCCTTCGAATATACTTTATTTTCTTCCGCGCCGGACGCAACGGCCGACAGAATGAGCTGAATCGTCAAGGTGCAAAGCAATCGAATAACTGTTTTTTTCATTTCGTTCCCGCTCTTTCAGTTCATGTATTATCGACAGCCATTCAGCAACAACGTGACGCCGATTCGCAGTTGATAATCGGGCATTAAGGCTTACTTCATACCCTCACCCAGGTTCACGGTGAAGTCTTTTACCGGTGCATCGTCCCTGTTGAGGAAGCGTGCGCAAAAGTCGGTGGCTCCTCCGCCGTTGACAACCGCACAACGCACGATGTTGGGTCCTTTATTAAGCGTAAGGCGTTTGGATACGCCGTCGTCAATGACCGTCTGGCGATCCCCGTAGATGCCGATGACTTCCCTGCCGTTAACCCACCAGACGGAGGCTGCGTTGGAGCCGATCGCCAGGCGCACGTCGTTCAATTCCCTGGAGCAGTGCAACAGGGTGACGGCCCAGAACAAAACATTGGACGTAGGCTTGCCCAGCGCGTAGGCGAAGTGATACAGGTTGACGTTGTATAGTTTCGTGTCGACGGCGTGCCATCTGAAAGCCGTTCCCTCGACGTTTACCGTGTCGCCGTCGTGAGGGATGACCCCGAACTGTTTGGGGAAGTATTCCTTCCGGACGGTTGCCTGGACGACGCTCTGGGTGAGTCCGTCAGCCCTGATCGGCTCGAGAACCAGCCACCGCCGAATGAAGCCCTCCTCGTCAGGAGCTTTGGTCGAAGTCGTCGGATGCGTGAGGGTGCGCGCCAGGTGGAAAGCGGCATTG
The DNA here is from genome assembly GCA_964586015.1 of uncultured Acidobacteriota bacterium. Taxonomy (GTDB): domain Bacteria; phylum Acidobacteriota; class UBA6911; order UBA6911; family UBA6911; genus UBA6911. The sequence goes on from CAZPHK010000009.1 coordinate 25,329, forward strand.
ACCTGGCTGCGGCCGGACTTTTGTTGTGATACGGCCATGGCCAGGAACACCGTACCGGCCGCGACACCGATTGCAGGAACCAGAAACCGGCGGATTGTAATCATGAAAAATGCCTCGCACATCAATGGAATTCCGAATAGGGATTCCGGTTTTCAATTCGACGTCACGGAATATTCAAATACCAGCGCTGCCTGTCGCTTTTCGAGTCGAACCTGGACAGCGTTGCAAAGCTGCTGCCGACGGCCGAGAGTGCCGGCGTTTCCCTGGAATTCGGAATCGCTTTGGGCATGATACGATAGGTGCCGTCGGTAAGCTGCTCGACACGCCACAGTTGTTCCGGTGAACCGGTGAACGCGGGGACAGTTACCAGCTCGGCGTCTTCGGTCGCAGCCAGCGCCCTATCCGTGCCGGCGATGGTGATCCTGAAATAGGGTGAACCGGGATAGCCTCCTGCGTTTGCTACAGGTGCAATCATCCACTTCTGCTGCGCCTGAAGCATGTAATTGGACAGGCGGAGATCAATGTTGCCGGTGGGCCAATTCTGCGACATTTGTGCCGCATCCTGCGGCGGAATCACTCCGTCCTCGCCGCGTCTACCGGGCATCCTGATACGACCGCCGACCGGCACTCCTTCCACCGCCAGCTCCAGTGCCGTACCCGTACGCACCGACTCGATTTCATACGTGCCTTCCTTGACATTTTCGCCCGCTACCGGCCAGCCGTCCTTCCACAGCAGCGGCCGGATGTCCAGCACGCTGGCGCCGCCGCGGTCCAGGTCCGCTTCATAATGACACGAAAACTTCTGCACGCCGTCTCCAAGGTCCAGCAGGCTAAAGTGCCCCGGCCCTATGACCCGGCCTCTGGAGCCCACAAACAGCTTTCCGCCACCCTTGATCATATCGATTCCCATGTGGTCCATGTACGGGCCGGTTACCTTTCTGGAGCGCCCAACACGGATGTTGTATCCGGAATCGGCACCACGGCAGCAACTGCCATGCGTGGCCAGCAGGTAATACCAGCCATCGTGATACATCATGCTGGAGGCTTCGCAATTGATAGCGATATTAAGGGGTTGGTCGTCGGGATTGAGCCGTTTACCCGTCTTGGGATCGAGCTCAACCAATCGAATGTAGCCGAAATAGGAACCGTAGACCAGCCACAGCCTGCCGTCGGCAGGATCAAGAAAGGCGCCGGGATCGATAGCATTGCAGTCTTCGATGCCGTCGGACGAGGCAACGACGCCGCCTTCCTCCCATTTATAGTCGGGGGAATTCGGATCGAGGGTTTTATTTGAAATCATGTTGACGGCGGCTTTGGGCTGGGCTCCGATGTTCGCGGAAACATACATGTAGTAGCGGTCGCCGATGTGAATGATGTCCGGGGCCATTCCGCGACGCTCCGGTACGACCCCGCGACTCCAGGTCCAGCCGTCATCGGAGACCAGGGAGGAACCGCCGGTGCCGAAGGTGTAATATTTGCCGTCGCACAGCATGATAGTGGAGGGGTCATGGATCCCGATTGAGCCATCCAGCGCAAAGGCAAGCGAAGCAAGTGCAAGAATCGCCGCTGAAAAAGCGTATTTCATGTTGGATATCCTTACTTTCCCTACTAAAGGGAGATCAGAAGCAGCAATATTGAATAAATAATAATATTAATCCCGGCCCACAGGATCATTCCGATAAAAAAGGCAGGCCGCTTTTTCTCGTCATCAACCAATGAAACCGCCATCGCCCCCATTGAAGAGAATGGGGATACCGCAGCCCCCATGGCGCCGACAGCGATGGCTGAAAATAAAAGCCCGGGATCGATTCCTCCTGCAGCGACTCCCGGTACAAGGGGAAAAAATGTGGTGTTGACTACAAATCCGCTTACAAAAAAGCTCATAATTCCTGAAAAGAATGAAAAAAGCGCCGGCGAAAATGTGTCGGATATGTTCGATGACAGATAATCGGATATTATCCTCACGGTTCCCGATTCCGTGACAATCGATATCAGCATACTCATGCCGCAAAGTGTCGTCAAAGCGTTCCACGGAACGCGCAGAAATGCCTTTTTCTCATTCCCAACTTTCGACAGTATGGATACGAGGGCAAAGAAAAAGGACACCAGGGCGATGTTGAGATTGTTTGCGAATAAGCCGACACCGGGATTATCGGGAATGACCAGATGAAGCAGGGGAACCAGAACCATGACGCACAGGTACAGGGTGATGATTCCCAGCGTAATTTTCTGTTTTCCTTCAAAAGGCTCCGGTCGCGCAATGGTGTCGGCTTTTACACGGTATCCCTTGAAAATAATGTAGGAAAGAATAAAGACGAGGGTAAAAACAATAAAGCCGTGGAAAAAGGTTTTGTTGGCAAAACTGTCGGCGGCTTCAGGAGAATATCCGGCATGCTCCATCAGTTCCCGGATGAAGATTCCTATGGTGCTTATGGGGGTCGCCCCGGCATAGCTGATGCCGCAGATCGCTGATGTTGCCGCCAGGAAATAGTTCATTCCCGTTATTTTCGCTATGGACATGGATGCGGGGATCAGCAGCACGATAGCCCCGTCTCCCGCCCCTATGCCCGACAGTACAAATCCAAGCAGGTAGAGCATGATCGGAATGGCCCAGGGAATGGACCGGCAGGCATAAACGGCGTGCAGGGCGATTTTTTCAAGGGATCCGTTCAGTAAAGCAAAACTGTAAAAAAAAGTTACGGCAAACAGCATCAGAAACAGTTTGGTGGGCCACAGGCCGATAATAAGGGAAGGTTTCATTCCCAGAACAAACGCGCCCAGAACATAAGCCGCAAATATGGCCCACAGCCCTATATTGGTCCTTGTGACTGTCCCGAATATAATGACCGCAACGACTATGACGCCGCATACAAGTAGAATGGTCATGATATTACCTGTGTGAACTTCCCCTGGTATTGAATCAGTTTTCTCCACACATGACTTTTCCGGTGCGTTCGATGCCGCGCGCAATACGGCGTGCGCGGCGAAAAACTGATATCCCGTCAATGCCGAACCTGCCGAGGTCGCGGGCGTTCCGTTCGCCTTCCGCTTCATAGAGTGCGTCGAAGCGCTGCTGCTCTTCGGGAGCGATGTCAATGAAATCAACACCGAGCCGACGGCCTTCCGCCTCCCCCGCCGTTTCAGCCGCCCTGATTTCTTTGGCCATGGCCGCCTCCCAAACCGGAATCGCAGCTTTCAGCACCGCACGGTCTGCATCCGACAACGATTGCCAGCAGCGCCGTCCCATGGCTCGCGCCGGATAGGCGCCTCGCGGTATCTTTAAACGGGTAAAGCAGCTTGCGACCTCACCGAAATGCAGGGACTTCAGAGTATCGACAGGCGCCACAACGCCGTCCAGTACGCCCTTGGCCATAGCGGAATAAACGTCGCGCATGGGCATGCTGACCGCATCGGCGCCAAGGTCCTGCATTACCCGGAGCAGTTCCGTGGGAACACGAATCCTCAGACCTTTCAGATCCTCCAGAGTTCGTACCGGACGGTCGCAGGTCAATATACCCGGGAGCTCACCTCCCTGAACGGCAAGAATTTTCAACCCTTCAAGTTCCCGTGCATACTGCGGTGAGGACTCAGCGAGGCAGCGATACAGGGCGACCTGCTGCTCGTAGGTTTCGGCGCCACAGTAAAAACCGGTCTGAACTCTCAACAGATGGGCGCCGCCGCGCACATAGATAGGCGTTATTAAACCGATGTCCGCAACGCCATGCCGTACCTCCAACAGTGACTGCTCGGAAGAAATAAGTGAGCCGGACCAGTAAGCTTTGATTTTCAAGCTCCCGCCCGACTGCTCTTCCACCCACCGAATCCATGTCTTGTCGGCTCGGCTGAAAGGGTGATTGGGGCTGTAGGGAGAGGCATAAGTCAAGATTCTGGTGTTTTCCTTTGCCGCGGTCACACCTGTAATGCAAAAGAACAGCACAG